>CAZTZL010000025.1:0-17099 GCA_964617625.1 uncultured bacterium | reverse complement strand
GCTCATCTGCTCTCTTTGTTCTTCATTTTCCAACAGATGGATCAAAAGATCGCCCAGCTTGCCGGGACTTGCCATTTCCTCCAGCATCATTTGCGCTGCACCTGCCTCGACCAGCATTTCAGCGTTCTTTTTCTGATGACCTCCTGCCGCAGCCGGATACGGAATGAACAACGCGGGCAATCCCAGTCTTGCGATCTCCGCAATGGTCGTTGCCCCTGAACGGCAGACAATTAGATCGCTGACCGCATACGCCAGATTCATCTCATGAATGAACGGCAGAACTTTGATCCTTTCCTGCCAGACTTCGCATCGATGCAGCACTTCTTCTGCCCATCGGGGACCGGCTGCCCAGAGCAATTGGAGTGTTTTATTCATCATCAGCCGATCCAGAACGGACAGGATGGCCCGGTTGATCCCACGGGCACCCTGGCTTCCTCCGAAAACAAAGAGTGTCAATCGATCGGAGCGAAGCCCAAACCGTTTATACCCCTCCTGCGGATTGCCTTTCTCCAGGCTTTTCCGCGTTGGGTTCCCGCTTTCAATCAAATTGGATTGCCTTCTGAAATATTTTCTGGATGATTTATAACTCAAATAAACCCCGTCCATATGAGAGGACAGAAGCCGCGTCACCAATCCCGGGTATATGTTCTGTTCCTGGATCAATGTTCTTTTTCTCAAAAGAACCGCTGCCGTGAGAACCGGCCAGCTCACATATCCACCGGTTCCCAGCACCACATCCGGATGAAATCGATGCACCAGAAATAACGACTGGATCATGGAGACCATCATTTTGAATGGAAAAAGGAGATTCTCTGCAATTTTTCCACGGTAAAATCCGCTGATCCAGACAGTATGAAAAGGAATGTTTTTCAACGGAACCACCTTCGCTTCGATGCCCTTCTTTGTGCCGACAAACAGAAAGTCACATGCTTTCCTTTCCTTTAATGCCTCCATAACCGCCAGAGCCGGATAAAGATGTCCGCCGGTTTTTCCACCGGTTACCAGCACCCGCAACTATTCCTCCTCATCCTCTTCGCTCCAATCTTCGTACGCGCGTTTTGCAGTGAAATCCTTGTGCGAAATGATCCCCTGAGAAGAAATGTTAATAAGAATCCCGACCCCGATGAATTGAACAAACAGGGAAGATCCTCCATAGCTTAAAAAAGGAAATGTCAATCCGGTTGTTGGAAGAAGATTGGTAACCACCCCTGCATTGATGAGCGCATTGATCATAATCATCGAAGTAATCCCGCCTGCGACCAAAAATCCGTAACGATCCGGTGATCGCAATGCGATTCGGATTCCCCGCCATAAAACAACGCATAAAATCAAAAACAGAAATATAATACCGATAAATCCCATTTCCTCGCCAAAACTGGTTAAAACAAAATCGGAGAATGGCTCCGGCTGAAAGGACAGTTTCTGCTTTCCCTCGCCAAAACCGACACCTATTAAACCGCCGTGCGCCAGTCCGATAATCGACTGTTTGACCTGATAATTCATCGGCCCTTTTCCGAGAACCGAATTGATAAAATCGAGAATCCGCACCTTTTGATAAGGAAACAAAAGCAGACCGCCAACAACGAGCGGAGGAATAAACGCCATCATCTTAAACAACCGTTTCCAGCCCATTCCTATCAGGAAAAACATGGCAATCGCCACAAAAAAGAGAACAAGAGAAGATCCCAGATCCGGTTCGACAAAAACCAGACCGATGCTGACAAACACAATGAAACAATGCATCATCCATTGCTTTCCCGCCAGGGCGCGCGCCTTGATCCCTCTCGCAAAGACACCGGCCAGATAAAGAATCAATCCCAATTTCATGAATTCGGAGGGTTGAAAACGCTTTCCAAGAAATATAAACGACCGATGGCTCCCGTTGACTTCGGGGTGAAAAAGAACCAGCATCAGTAAAAACCAGAGAAGGAGCAGAAGAAGAGGCGTCATGCTTCGTAACTGGTGATAATCAATTTTCGCGGCAATAAAAAAAAGAATCAAGCCAAAACAGACTCGGAGCAAATGCATTTTCAGAAAATAGGCGGAATCTCCGTATTTTTCGGCACCCCGAAATGAACTCGCACTGAAAACAGCGAGGATACCAAGAACAACCAGAAGCAGCATTGCCACAAAAAGAATCCTGTCGGTTCGATTTTTATAGATTGACTGCATCAGAGTGCCCTGACCAAATTGATAAATTGATCTCCGCGATCCATAAAATCGCGAAACATATCAAAACTGGCGCACGCTGGCGAAAGCAGAACCACATCTCCGGAAACGGCAATTCGCCGGGCTTCTTGGACTGCTTCCTTCAGGGAACCGGCCCGAACCAAATGAATTCCCTGAAACGCGCGGGCCATTTTATCCGCAGCTTCACCGATCAGTATCACTATTTTTACTTTCTCCCGGAGCCGTTCATTCAATTGAGTAAAATCAGAATCTTTATCTCTTCCGCCGGCAATGAGTACAACTGGTTCCGAGAAAGCGCCCAAAGCATACCAGACGGAATCCACATTGGTTGCCTTGGAATCGTTAATCCATTTCACACCGTTAAGCTTGCGAATGAATTCCAGGCGGTGCGGAAGACTCTTAAAACTTTTCAAGGCTTTCCGGATCGGCGCGATTTCCACACCCATCAATCTGGCCGCAAGTGCGGCCGCCAGTCCGTTCATGACGTTATGCATACCGGAAAGCCGCATCTCGCCGACCGGCATCAATTTTTCTTCTTTATCCGTCAATTTCAGAATAAGCATCCCGTCCTTGACAAATCCGCCTTCGTTTGCCCCTTCTGTTATATTGAATGGCACTTTCCGGCTGATAGCGTCTTTGACCAGGCGGACCACATTTTTATCTCCGGCGTTATAGACGAGGAAATCGTCAGGACCCTGATTTTTAAAAATTCGAGCCTTGATTTTTCCGTAAGATTCCAGTGAGCCGTGACGGTCCAGATGATCTGGTGTGAGATTCAGATAAACAGCAACCTTCGGATGAAACGTATCGATCCGTTCCAGTTGAAAACTGCTCACCTCGATAGCCGCCATAAATTTCGGATCTGTATCCAGAACATGATCCGAAAAAGACTCGCCGATGTTTCCCGCAACGATACAGGGAATATCCGAGGTCCGAAATATCTCACCCAACAGTGCCGTGGTTGTTGATTTTCCGTTCGAACCGGTTACAGCCGTTATGGGACACTGGCAAAACCAGGACGCCACTTCAAGTTCACCATAGACAGGTTTCTTTTGGGCCTCGGCCCTTCGTATGATTGAATTTTTAAGATCGATGCCCGGGCTCACCACGAGCCAGTCGCAATTTAGAACATTATCCGAATGACCGCCAAATTCGGCAGGTATATTCAGGAAAGCAAGCAGCTCGGATGCGTTCTGTTTTTGATCCAGACTTTGCTGTTCGCTGACAAAAACCTTCGCGCCTGCTTTCGACAACAATCTCGCCACAGCCAATCCGCTTCGGCCTGCCCCCAAAACAGAGATTTGCTTATTTTTAATGGAATCCGTGTTCATCTGATTTTGAATGTCCCTAAACTAAGCAGGGCAAGCAGAATGCCCACAATCCAGAACCGGGCCACCACTTTTTCTTCCGGCCAGCCCAAAAGCTCGAAGTGATGGTGCAGCGGCGCCATTCTAAAAATTCGTTTGCCGCGCCATTTGAACGAACTTACCTGAAGAATCACTGAAAGCGTTTCGGCTACAAACACCCCGCCGACTAAAAGGAGTAAAAATTCCTTTTTCAGGAGAACGGACATGGTTCCCATGGCACCGCCCAGTGCAAGTGCGCCCGTATCGCCCATGAATACTTCGGCGGGATGGCAATTATACCATAAAAATCCGAGTGCCGCACCGACCAGCGCCGCGCAATAAATGGTCAACTCGCCTGCGCCTTTTAAATAAATCACGTTGAGGTATGAACTGAAATCGATTCGTCCTGTCACATAACTCATTCCGGCCCAGGCCACTCCCGCGATACCTAACAGTCCTATAGCCAAGCCATCCAGTCCGTCTGTCAAATTGACCGCATTGGAAGTGGCCGTAACCACGAAAAGAACCATGGGGATGTAAAACCATCCAAAATTGATTAAAAGATTCTTAAAAAACGGAACACTGCTATACCACTGCGTACCGTGATACAGCGGAGAAAATGTAACGGCAAATCCGACCACCAATCCCCAGATGATCTGCCCGGCAAATTTGTACCTTGCGACGAGTCCCTTGCGGTACTTTTTAACAACTTTCAGGTAATCGTCAATAAATCCCACAATTCCCATCCAGATCGTAGCGCCGATCATCAGTTGGATGAACATATTGTCCAATCTTGCAAAAAGGATCACCGGAACCAGAATAGAAAACAGTATAATGATTCCCCCCATTGCAGGAGTCCCCGCTTTGCTGTGATGAGTTTCAGGGCCGTCATCCCGGATTAATTCGCCGATCTGATTTTTCCTGAGCCATTTGATCACCGGCGGTGCGATAAGAAAAGACAGGAGCAGAGCGGTCACCGCTGCGGCTGCAGAACGGAACGTAATGTATCCGAACAGATTGAATCCGAAAAAAGCGCTTCTGAGCGGATAAAGGAAATAATAAAGCATGCCTCTCTCCCGCTTTTATTTTACCTGAAAAAAATGCAAACAAACAGTGCCGATTGTCATACCGATGCCCTGTTAAAATGGATAAAAAGTGCCTGCACAACCTCCTCCATTTTCATTCCCCGGCTGCCTTTCACCAGTAGACCGTCGCCTTCCCGAAGAAAGCCGCAAAGAAATTCATTGAGTTCGGATTTGGCATCAAAATGAAAAACCGATTTCAACCCGAGGCTTTTCGCCTTTTCGACAGTGGCCCGGGTTTCTGGTCCGTAACAGATAAGAATGTCTGTTTTGTTTTTAAAAATAAATTCACCCGCTTTTTCATGTTCGGCCCGGCTCATCTTGCCGAGTTCGAGCATATCTCCAAGACAGACAACCCGGCGTTTCAATGACTGTATGGATGATAGAGTCAGAACAGCTTGTTCGACTGAATCCGGATTCGCGTTGTAACTGTCATTGAGAATAACCAAACCATCAACTTCGATTCTTTCCATCCGCTTATCCACAGGCTTGAAAGAGGACAATGATGCTTGTATCAAATCCCACGGGATATCGAATGTTCTAGCCACAGCGACGGCAGCCAATCCGTTGTAAAGCTGATGTTGACCGGAAACAGCCAATTGGATACGTTTACCGTCGATTTCCACCCATGGGCAACCGGAATCATTAGTCCCCCATTCGGCAGGGTGATATATGCAATTCTCGGACAGTCCAAATGTGATTGTCTTCGGCAGACGATTCTGAACTCGCTTCAGGAATGGATCATCCCCGTTGATAAAAAGTACGCCTCCGTTCAGTGAATCGAGCAGTTCGATTTTGGCCTGGAATACCCCTTCCAAATCATCGAAAAATTGAAGATGCCCCTTTCCTATATTTGTAATAAGACCGTGTGTCGGAGCGGCAATTTCGCCCAGCCGGCGGATCTCTCCAAAATGGTTCGTGCCCATTTCAAGCACAGCCATCGCATCGCTGTCCTGCCATTCACAAATACTCAATGCTACTCCAATCTGGTTATTCAGATTACCCGAAGATTTGGCAACTTGATATTGCGTCCCTAAAATTTGTGCGGTCATTTCCTTTGTCGTGGTTTTGCCGTTTGAACCGGTAATGGCAATGACGGGAATCTCAAATTGTCTTCGATAACCCGATGCCATCTCCTGCAAAGCGGTCAATGTATTATCTACTTCAATTATATTCCAGTTTTTTATTTTTTCTCCGGCATCCGGCCATTCGTGATCCACAACCGCAGCACAGGCCCCCTGATGGAATGCGTTTTCCAGATAATCGTGCCCGTTAAAATGTTCTCCGCGCAGAGCGAAAAAAAGCATCCCCTTTTGCAGGGTTCTCGAATCTGTGGAAACACCGGTAACCATCGAACGGCCTTCGCCTTTCAGCGAAGCTTTGAGCATTCGGGAAATTTGATTCAGAGTCAGATTCATATTATTGTTCCCGCATGGACAAACATTCTTCCGCAACGATTCGATCATCAAAAGGGATTTTCTTTGAACCGATCTGCTGATAGGTTTCATGTCCCTTGCCGGCAAGAACCACTGTGTCCCCCGCTTTTGCCTGGCCGAGAGCGCATCGAATCGCTTCCCTGCGGTCTTCGATGACCTTGACAGGTTTGTCTGTTGAAATTCCTTCAAGAACATCTTTTATGATGGATTCAGGGTCCTCACTTCTCGGATTATCGGAAGTGAGAAAAACCTCATCCGCGTATGTGGAACCAATTCGGCCCATTTGAGGGCGCTTGCCCCTGTCCCGGTCTCCCCCGCATCCGAAAACCGCGATCATTCGTTTTTCCGTAATTTCACGGGCCGCGATCAACACATTTTTCAAGGCATCGGGAGTATGTGCATAATCGATAATAACCCGGAATCCTTCCGGTGCGAGAAATCCCTCCATCCGCCCCTTGACAGAAGCGACTTGATATATCCCCCTGCGAATCGCATCGTGATTCAGATTCATTTCCAGACCGGCGGCCGCAGCTGCAGCGGTATTCATTATATTAAAATGTCCCCAGAGCCGGGTAATCAAATCGATGGACTGATCCTGATAGAACAATTTAAAGCGTGTCTCCTGGCCGTCTTTGCGAATGTCCCGGATGTGATAATCCACCTTTGTGTTGTCTTCTCCATACAAAACCGTCTTCCCCGCTGCTTGTTTCCGGATCCACTCCGCGGCCGGATCATCACCATTCAGAATACCGACGCCTTTTTCTCCGAGCATCTTGAAAAGTTTGGCTTTTGTATTTTTATAATTTTCCAGTGTCTCATGAAAATCCAGATGATCCCTGGACAAATTGGTAAAAACAGCGGTTCTGAAATTCAAACCGAATACCCGGTCAAGCGCCAGGGCATGTGAAGAGACTTCCATCACAACGGTTTCAGTGCCATGATCTCTCATTTCCCGGAACATGCGCTGAATGTCGATGGATTCCGGCGTGGTGCGGTCGGCCTGTATTTCGTGTCCCTTCCAGCGATACATCATGGTGCCGATCAATCCTGTTGCTTCCCCGGAAGCCTGACAGATCGATTCGATCAGAAAAGCCGTGGTGCTTTTTCCGTTTGTTCCCGTAATTCCAATCAGTTTCATCCCTTTAGCCGGTTCTCCGAAATACCGGCTTGCCAGAACCGCCAAGACCGGACGTGTATTTTCCACCCGAAGAACCGGTACTTTTTTCTGGCCGATATCATTTTCTACTACAAGACAGGCCGCTCCTTTTTCGACAGCTTCATCGATATAAGCGTGTCCGTCTGCCTGATATCCGGTAATCGCAACAAAACAATTCCCCGGCTTGACCCGCCGCGAATCCGAAGTAATTCCTGTAACGGCGATTTCCCGGTCTGCTGTTTCGGGAATATCAACAAGCCCCCGGCATAATTGCCGCAAATCAATGGCAGGCTCATTTTTATTTACTACCGGATTTGACATTGTAAATTGCAACTCATCCCTTCAATTATTTTTGTGCCGGGTTTGGGGAACTGAGACACCACAATCCCGCTTCCTTCGACCGTTGCTTCTACTTCAAGGACAGCCAATCGATGCAGGGCCTCCCGCAAACTCAAGCCGATCAGTTTGGGAATATAGTATGGAGAAATAGTTTGGGATTCGGGATGGTACTGCTGAACCGGGAACTCGATTGCTTCAGTATGTGCACTGGTAAATACGAATGAACTCTCTTTTAAATTGTTTGCCTCGCGGCTCTGCTGGGTTCGATAGGACGATGGAAATCCTTCGATTCGCCGCACGACTTTTGAAAAAATCGGTGCGGCCGACCGGGCACCCCAGTACAGGTACCGGGGTTCATCCAGAACGATGACAAGAACATACTTTGGCGTCTCGGCTGGCCAGAAGCCAACAAAAGAACTCACATAAACACCCGGCACATACCCTTTAAAACCGGGTAGAGATTTTTGTGCCGTACCCGTTTTCCCGGCCACGCGCACACCTTCAACAGCCGCTTCGTTGCCGTTACCGTCGAGAACTACTCCTTCAAGAATCTGTCTTAACTCCGCAGCAGTTTCTTCGGAAATCACACGGCGAATCACTTCCGTATCATATGTTTTCTTGACATTTCCTTCGCTGTCTAAAATCGCACTGACGATCCAGGGTTTGAGAAGCGTTCCCCCGTTGGCAACCGCGGAGACCATTTCGGCCAGTTGGAGCGCCGAGGTTGAAATGCCTTGTCCAAAAGCAATTGTAGCTGTAGAGAAATCCGACCAATGATACAAGGGCCAAAGTATGCCGGCCGTTTCTCCCGGCAATCCGATATCCGTTCTGCTTCCGAAACCAAAATTCTGGATGGTTTTATAAAGTATTTTCTTGCCCAGTTTTTTCCCTATTTTCGCAATTCCGATATTCGAAGAATATTCAATAATTTGACGCATCGTCAGCAATTCATGGGCTTCATCGTGATCACGAATGGTATGGCCTGCGATTTTGTAGACGCCATTTTCACAATGAATCAGGGAATTGGCTCCCACCACATGAGCTTCGAGAGCGGCTGCAGCAGTCACAATTTTAAAGGTGGATCCCGGTTCAAAATCCAATTGAACGGGTCGGTTCATCATCATTGACTGAAATTCATTATCGTCCATGCTGCCTTTATCCTGAACGACCGAAATCATTGACAATATTTCACCAGTATGAGGATCCATAAGCACGGCACATCCGCTTTTGGCTCTGTGCTGTTTTACACCTGCCCTCAACTCTTCTTCTATCACAGTCTGATACACCTGATCCAGAGTGAGTAAGAGGTGATCACCGTTGCGGGATTTTTTTACGGGATAATCCAGCGAAACAAAATCTCTGTTCGTACCATCTTTTTGAAAAACTGCCCATCCGTCTTCTCCCCGCAAAATTTCATCGAGGGACTGTTCGATTCCTCCGACACCGACATGCCTGCTGTCCGTAATACCTAAAACCTGGATGCCGAGTTGATCAAAGGGATGCTCCCGTTTTCTCCCCTGGACAGGAATAAGACCGGGGATATTTTTCTCCAAAAATTTCTGTTTTTGTTCTTCCGTAATTTCTTTCTGAATCCATATAAAGGAACCATTGGAATCTCCGGAAATCATTTTTCGATAACTCTCCCCGGTTCCCCCTAAAGTTTTTGCAAGAAATTCGGAAGCAGCATCGATATCTTTGATCTTCTTCGTATTAACGGCAATCGAAAAAACAGGAGCATCCATGGCCAGTATCTGCATATTCCGGTCATAAATGGTTCCTCTTTCAGCGATTAATTTTACCAGCCTCTGATACTGTTTTTGAGCGAGTCCATTCCAGGGTTCCCGATTCCAGACCTGATAGGAGAATATTCGCAACAGGACAACAATCACAAGAAATGATATAAATACTCCAAACCATCGAAGCCTTCTCATGTCTCCCTGTCGAACAATTCCCCACTGTGTTTTTGAATACTGCATCCTTAATTCCGTTTCAGTTTATTTGAATCGATTCGGGAAAAGGCTGGCATATCGAACCTTTTCAGGATCCGTTTCGACCGGATTCCTGATTCCGTTCAAATCCACGGGAAGCTTCTGAATTTGATTTGGCGATAAAAAGACCATCCCCTGTTTGATTGCTCGATCCGTGATTCTTTGGTAGCTTTCCAGGGAGTGGATTTGCACTCTCAACTGTTTAATTTCTTCTTCAAGCTTCAATTTGTCTGCATTTAAAACCTGATTTCTTCGGTATTCAAAATCAATCTGTACTTTTCCCCACAGATAGAAAATCATGATAACAAATCCTATAAAGAGAAAGAACCCGTGATTACTTTGAGTTCTTTTTCTTTTTCTTTGTAAGGGATAGTCTGAACTTCCCTGTCTATTTCGCATCTATTCGTTCCTGTTCATATACCTTTAATTTCTGCTGACCGGAGATGTGCAGCTCGTGATTTCGAATTCTGATCGATTTCGATTTGATCCGGACGGACAACTTTTTTTGTCAATATCCTGAATGAAACACTTGGAATCTCCACTCCCTGAAATGCATCGGCATTTTCCGGATAAGTTCCCCTAAAAAAATTTTTAACGATTCGGTCCTCAATGGAATGATAACTGATACAAACAATCCGGCCGAATAATTTCAAATAGGGCACAATTTTTACGAGTCCATTGATCAGCTGACTTACTTCCTGATTTAATTCCACACGGATAGATTGAAAAACCCGGGACAATGTCTTCATCTGCCATTTTGGCGGTGTGATTCTGCGAATGATACCCGTCAGCCTCTCTGTGGACTCAATAGGCTCCTTTTTTCTGCTTTGCACAATCTCCTTGGCAATTCGTCTCGAATGACGTTCTTCACCATACCGATAAATTATATCTGCCAAATCTTTTTCCGAATACTGATTCACGATTTCCTTTGCTGTCATGCGGCCGGAGGCATCCATTCTCATATCCATGGGACCCGGCTTCTGATAACTGAATCCTCTCGATCCGCTCTGCAATTGATGATTTGAGACTCCCAAATCAAGTAGAAAACCATCCACTTTTGTAATATGCAGACTGTCCAGTATCTCATCAATTTTCCCAAACTCTCCATGTATCAGTTCCATCCGATTTATACAATCAGAGAATTGTTCACGGCAATAATTGACTGCTTCCGGATCCCGGTCAATTCCGATCACCTTGCCATCGGGATTCAACTCATTTAAAATAGACCGCGCATGCCCGCCGGAACCCAACGTCCCATCCACATAGATGCCTGACTTATTTGTAATTAAATATTCAATGACCTTATCCTTGAGAACAGGAACATGCGGAATATATTTATTTTTAAAATGATTGTCCAAACTATTCTAAAATGAAATAAACGTACTAAGTGGTAGTATATTTTTCAAAAACATCAGGATTCCACAATTCGATCTGATCGACAGAACCGACAATTTTCACTTCGTTGACAATTTTAGCCCGATCCAGCAAATCTTTTGGAATCATGATTCTTCCCTGTTTGTCCGGGCGGCACTGCTGTGCATGACCCGTCATCTTCAGCAAATTTTTTCTCATGTTATTTGGATTGACAAAAGTACCGCACTCCTCTTTCATTTTCTTCGCCATAACTTCAAAATCTTCCTGGAGAAAAATAGTAAGACACTGGAAAGGCTCTGATGCATTGGGTCCCAAAGTAACGTAAAATAGAATCTTTTCCACATTCTCAGGCAACTGTTCCCAAAAACGTTTGGGGATATTCACCCTGCCTTTTGAATCGACTAAATATTTGTAGCTCCCAAAAAAATTTGGCATAATACGATTCTTTACCCAAAAGGACCCAATAAGGATGAATAGGCCATTTCAGGTTAAATTAGGGATAATTAGGGTACACAAACATAATAATAATATTTTTATCAAAGTCAAGGAAAAAATAAAAAAATATTCGTTTAAGAAAGCATTTGCATTTCAAGTGAATATCTGCTAAATTTATCGTAACATGAGTGGAAATGATAAAAACAAATCCGTTTCTGTATTTATCGAAACATACGGCTGCCAGATGAACAAATACGATTCCGAGATAGTCGCAGGTATCCTGAACCAACACGATTTTTCCATTACGGACGACATGAATAAAGCCAGTACTGTAATTATCAACGCGTGTTCAATCAGAGAACATGCCGAACAGAGAATCATGGGAAGATTGGGAATGTTATCCGGCTGGAAAAGAATTCATCCTGACCGTAAAATCGGGCTGATCGGCTGTATGGCGCAACGGATGAAACAGAAATTACTTGCAGAAAAAGACTATCTTGATTTTGTCATCGGGCCCGATCAGTACAGAAATTTACCGGATCTGCTTTCCAGCACCAGTTCGGAACAGTTCAATTTCACATCGTTTTGCGAGACTGAAAATTATGATGACATTCGACCTCTCCGTGATTCAAAAATCAGCGGATGGGTCGCCATCACCCGCGGATGCAACAACTTCTGCTCTTACTGCATCGTACCCTTTACACGGGGCCGGGAAAGAAGCCGTCCCGTGGAAAGCATTCTCAATGAAATCCGCCAAATGATCCGGGACGGTTATCGGGAAGTCACGTTACTGGGTCAAAATGTGAACTCATACGACGACGGGGAAAACCATTTCACCGACTTGTTGAAAAAAATCAGTCAAATCGACGGCTTGTATCGCATCCGATTTTTAACCTCGCATCCAAAAGACCTGTCGGACGATCTTTTCAAAATCATCGCTTCAGAGAAAAAAATCTGTAAACATATCCATCTCCCCGTGCAATCCGGATCAAATCGTGTTCTATCGATGATGAACAGAAATTACACCAGCGAGGACTACCTGACACTGATAGAAAAAGCGCGATCTCTCATTTCAGGGGTAGCCATCACCTCGGACATTATGATCGGGTTTCCCGGTGAAACAGATCAGGATTTCGACGACACAATTCAACTCATGAGCCAGGTCCAATTCGACGAAGCGTATATGTACCATTATTCAAGTCGGGAAGGCACGAAGGCAGCCGAACTTGAAGAGAGTTTATCGAAAGAAGAAAAACTGATCCGGCTCAACCAAATCATTCAACTTCAAAGAAAAATTTCTCTTGAGAAAAAACAACGGCTGATCGGGAACGTGTTCGAAGTGCTTCCCGAAACGGAGAGCAGGAAATCTCCAAATGAATGGATGGGAAAAACAGACACAAACCAGGTGGTGGTTTTCCCAAAAGAAAACAGCTCCCTGGGAAATCCGGTGACTGTCGAAATTCAGGAATGCAAAGGGACTACTTTAAAAGGCCGTATTATTGGAAATCATGCTTTATCATTCAAATCGAAATCAGGGAGGGAAATATGTGGATTGTAAAATGGATATTATTTATACTTTTTTTTCTTATACTGGTTGGATTTGCACTTCAGAATCAGGACCAGGAAGTTTCCGTCCAATTGTTGAAATGGAGGACAATCAATCTTCCCCTCTGGGTTTTCATTTATACGACATTCGCAATCGGTGTTCTATTTAGCATTATCATCTCAATATTAAATATCATCAGATTAAAAGCCGAAAACCTGAAACTCCAGAAACAGCACCGTAAAGTAAAAGAAGAGCTGAACCGGCTGAGAAACGCAAGCATAGAAGAGGATGCGGACCAGTTTAATTCTGATGATACCGAAAATACAACACAGAAAGAGACAGAGTAACATCGACTATTTAGAGGTTTCTGCATGATGACATACATCCCCATTTTATTAATCATTGCCGTTCTTATCTTTCTTTTATTTTGGATTTTCAAAAGAAAGTCAGGAAAAACAAAGAGCCGGACTCCCTACATCGATGCGCTTCATCTTCTTCTTGACGGTAAAAATGACGAAGCTTTGGAATGGCTTAAAAAAACCGTTAAAGAGGATACGGAAAACATCATGGCTTATATTAAGCTTGGTGACATCTTCCGTCAACAGGGAAATCCGACGCGGGCCGCCAAAATTCACAGCAACCTTCTTATCAGAACCCATCTGACAGAACAACAAACAAATACGATACTCCAGCATCTTGTGATGGATTATCAGAACGCAGGTATGCTGAACAGAGCATCCGAGGTAGCGGAAAGACTCAGCCAGCGTATGAAAAAGAATTCTGAAATCCAGCAGCTGCTGTTATCTTTGTACGAAAAGAAAGGGGACTGGGACAAGGCTTTCTTTATCCGGCAAAATATCAATAAATGGCAGAAGAAAAAGGACCAATACATACTGTCATTATACAAAGTCCAATCGGGCCTCAATTCGATCCAAAAAGGCGCGGAACGGGAAGGACGGGTCCGGTTTAGAGAAGCCATTCGGCTCAACAAAAAGTGCATCCCGGCCTATCTTTTCTGGGGGGATTCCTACCGCCGGGAAAACCGAAACGAAGATGCCCTGAATGTATGGACTGATTTTATTCAAAAGAATCCCGATTGGGCGCATCTGGCTTTTAACCGCCTCAAGGAAATTTTATTCGATATGGGACGGTACAGTGACCTTGAAGATATTTACAAACAGGTTATCCGCAGTAATCCCAAAAATCCGACCGCATCCATCAATCTCGTCGAAATCTATAAAAAGCAGGGTCGGCTCAACGAAGCCATTGAAATTTGCGAAAATGTCCTTGAGGCACATCCGGATTTGACCGAATGCCGATACGCGCTGGTAAAAGTTCTTAAACAGAACGGGGATGAAAAAAAGGCCATGAACGAGGCCATGCGGATTCTGGACAAGGAAATCGAAAAACAGGAATTGTATCAATGTCACGAATGTAAATACGAACAGAAGGAGCCTTTTTGGTACTGCCCGCAATGTCACCAATGGGATACAGCCTTAACAGAAAATTAATTTATCTTTTTGTTTTTCTCCTTTTTTACTCATTATCATCAGGCGACAGCAGGAGCCAGAATGTGACGGAGGTGGTTGATCTCATCCGCAAGGGAGAAATTGAAAAAGCCAGACAAATTGTCTCCAATTTCCAGGGAGAGGAAAAATCAAAGGCAAGCACACTTTTTCTTTCCGGATTGCTTTCAACCGATGGGGATTTATCTGCAGAGTACTATACCCGGCTCATTAAAAAGTATCCCAACAACAGATACTGTGATGATGCTCTTTTCCGGCTGGCCCAGCTGCGGTACGCCCGTGCGCTGTACAAGTCCGCACTGGCGGGATTCAAAACGATATTAAAAGACTACCCCGAATCACCGCTCAGACATGATGACATTTATTGGATCGGTCTCTGTTATCAGGCAATGGATCAGCCGGATTCCTCTCAAAAATATTTCGAAAAAATCAAATTCACATCCCAAAAAACAGAACTTCCGGAACTTGCACAGCCCAACCAGGGAGAATCCGGAACATACTCTCCAGACACTCAATCAGCCCCTGAAAAAACCGCCGTTCAATATCACCTTCAAACAGGTGCCTATACACACCAGACCAATGCCTTGATGCGTAAATCCTTTTTCGAACGGGAAGGGTATCACGTTGAAATGCAAACAAAAAAAATAGAAGACAAGATGCTCTATTTGATCTGGGTGGGCACGTTCAGCAACAAAGTCGATGCCGAAATAATGGGTGATCAATTGAAAAAACGATATGGAGTAGAATACCGTATCGTTTCGGAATAAGCCAATAATCTTATTATATAGAAGATTTCAGTCCGTACGTCCGAACTGTTCCGCTTTGACGAAACTATCGGACTTTTTTTATTCCAAATCATCTTGTTCCCAAACCCAATTTGAGAATGAGAAAAAGACACTTCGAATAAAAAAAATAGTTATAAAAAAACAATAAACACTCTCAGACGGGAGTTTAAGAACAAGTAAGAATTAATTATTTCATGATATTTAAAGCGTTGGTTTATATCCTGCGCAATCCCATAAGAATAAGGCCTGGAAATTTGATTCCAGGCCTTATTTGAGGGTTATTTTTTTTGTACCGCCGCAGGTGGCGTAAACCATTTGAATGTGCTGCCCTTGTATTCGGGAGTGTCAGTCATCGTGCAGAGTGCTTCATTTTCATTGGCGTTGAAAACCATAAATTTCGGAGATTCATCAGAGTAAGGAGTCCAAATGCCTTTGTCAGCACCGTTCGGATCGCCGAACTTGGCAAAGTTGGTCCAGCAATCCATTATTTTATTGCTTAAAGCTTTATCCCCAGCTGTAAAGGGCCGCCAGCTGTGCCTGAAAGAATGGAATACATACCACAAATCCGCTGAGTGGAACGCTCCGCTTTCGTCACCGGGCAATTGGCGTGCGAATAAATAAGCATAGGCAGGCTTGCTGCTCTGTTCCGCCCTCAACGCGCAGAAATCCTGAATGGCCTTGGTCATATCACCCAAATCGTTTGCGGTATATCCGAACATATACGGGATGTCGGAAATTTCGTTGACCTTCGCAAGATCACTGAAAGTACCTGTCAAGAAATAATTATCGACAACAGGACTGTAGAACATACGGTTGCCGGAGGTCGTTCCGTATTCGTTTGCCATCTTCGTCAGTTCATCAAACGAAAGAGCACGCATTTCTCCCAAAGTGGTCTTCTCAAAATGGTCCATCATTGCCTTGTTCGTCATTTGGACCTGATCGAATGGTATACTTGGTCTTCTCAAATCGCCCAGACCGCCGCCGCTCATGCTGATTGCCTTGCTGATCAGGTCTCTGGACTGTGGGGATGCACATAATATCTGAACGCTGCCGGCACCGGCACTCTGCCCGAAAATGGTGATATTGTTTGGATCGCCGCCAAATTGTTCGATATTGTTATGAATCCATTTAAGGGCTGCAGCCTGGTCCATGACACCATAATTACCTGATACCCCGTGAGGGCTTTCAGCTGAAAGCAGCGGATGTGAGAAAAATCCGATAATACCGAGACGGTATGTGACCGTGACTAAAATGACACCCCTTGAAGCCCAATCCTCGCCACCATCCATTTCAGGTTCAAAAGCAAAACCTTCGCGATACCCGCCGCCGTGAATCCACATCGCAACGGGGAGTTTTTTATTTACTTGGCCCGCCGCAGGAGTCCAGACATTGAGATAAAGGCAATCCTCGCTGAAAGGAACGGAGCCGCTGGCGCGCCACTCCTTGCCGTAAAAACTTTCCGGATCCCATGTGATTTGCATGGCCGCTGCGCCGTAGGTATCAGCCACTTTGACGCCTTCCCATGGCACCACGGATTGGGGTTCTTTCCAACGCAGGTCGCCCACGGGAGGTGCCGCAAAAGGAATCCCTTTATAGGCGATGATCCCCTTGGTTGGAGTTACAACACCCACGATCTTGCCGCCTTCAATGGTTAACACGGGATTTGAATTCATTGTACTGCATGAAATGAATGCCAATAGGAGGCATGCCATAAGTAAGAGTAATAGATTTTTCATAATATAGTGATCTCCTGATTAATAATAGAATAAGTTGGATTTGAGAAAAATATAATGAAGAAAATCGATGATATCAAACATTATATTTCAGTCAAGGGTTCATTTACCAAGTTCGCAGGTCCGAACTGTTCCGCTTTTCCGGAACTATCGGACCTTTTTT
>CAZTZL010000024.1:18815-41649 GCA_964617625.1 uncultured bacterium | reverse complement strand
GCCGCTCTTATCTCTTCCCGGCCATTGATAGTACTGCAGCCCTTCCGCGTTATAATATTTCTCGTCACTGAAAACTTCGTAGCCCGAACTGTTGCATATAAAAATATGAATAAGATCGGGTTGATCGAGCACAAATGGAATCTGAATAGCCGCATGCTGATCTGAAATAAACGGATTGGGGAACGCCGGGGGCAGATTTTTTTCATTTAGGTCTGACGGATAAAGGCCAAACGTCACAAAATAAGGAGTCTGATCCGGAGATTCGGAAACGGCAACGCCTCCCCATTCGGAATGATCCTCCGAAGACAGCCCCGCATACATTCCATATTGGAGATCCTTTAAAAATGTATTCCCTTTGCCCTGAATCAATACCAAACGTACACTATTCTCATTGTTTTTAAAACTCCAGTCCACATTCGTCGGGATCAAAGTGATCCTTACACTGTCATCACGAAAGAATTGATAATACCGTGAAGCCGTGGGCTGTACTTCGACGGTCATGGTCGTATCCGAACTAAACGGATACGAACCATCCAGAGTAATCTCAGGATAGGTATCTCCTTCCGGATAGAATTGAACCGGGTCTGACCGGCTTCCGGTCATGTAATTCCATCCATAAAAAAGAGGCAGTTCACCGGCAAACGAACTCCCATGGCCTCTCAATGCATGATCCAGAGCTCCCATGGCGGGATAATGAATGATCTGTTCCCAGACTTCCTTGACGATCTCATAACCGCCGAATCGTTTCTCCAAAAAATGGAGCCAGATACTGAGGCCGTATTCCCGGTTCGATCCGGAACGATTGAACGGGACATTGGTGTTTCGAAAATAGGAGGGAAGATAATAGAGATAATCATTCACACTGTCGTAAACCGCATCCTCCATCCATGTCGAAGATGCTTCCATAAAAAAAATATCCTCATAACGAAAATTATAGCCAAACTGAATCATATGAAAAAACTCATGCGCAGCGCTCACATGAAGCCCGTCCAGACCTTTGGTCTTCGTATGGGTATAATCATTGTCCATTGTGATATAACTCGTCCAGGCATCCGGATTCTGAGAGACCAGATCCTCCCATGTCGTATATCCGTAATCGCTGATATTTCTGATGTACACATCCCACTCCGGGCCGTCAATATCAAAATCTTCCGGCGGCGGTGGAAAGCCCATCTCTTCTATTTCGATATGATAGACATGGTCCATGGTCCGGCCGGCTTCTTCGATATAGTCCGGGACGCCTGAGTAATCCAGATCCTCCAGTGAAACTGCATTCGTTCCTACCGTGGTGTAGTGAATCCGGAACCACCCTTCCGGGCTGACGTAATCAATCGGAAGCTCATCTGGCCCGGGCCGATAAAGAAGCGGCTGAAGAAATTTCTGCTGCATTGCGTCAAATAGTTTCCAGTTTTTCCTGACATCATGGCTTAAACGCAATCCGCATTTTTCGGATTCATGAGAATAGGACTGATAGATTTCGGGAAGCTGCTCCGGATATAACATTTGGATGGCTCGGTAATAAAGTGCCTCGGTTTCCGTGATTCGTCTTTCCCGGACGTCCTGTTCTAACTGTTCCTGAAACAGTTTACCATACAAGCTGCCGGATAAAAACAGAAAAACAAGGATGATTAAAAAAGGTTCGGATTTAAAACGAATCTTTAGCATGAATTCTTTTCTATTTTCGTCTAAATGATAAAGTTATAACCACGCCTTCGAATCCGAACCGGCTTCGTATTTGATTCTCCAGAAAATTCTTATAACTTTCTTTTATGAGATGTGGATGGTTGCAAAAGAAGGCGATTCTTGGCGGATTCACATTGACCTGCGTGCAGTATAAAATACGGACCCGTTTCCCCTGAATGGCCGGCGGCTGGTATCGACGGTTGAGTTCTTCAAGGAACCGGTTCAACTCGGGTGATCCGATTCGTTTCTTGCGTTCCGTATCGATCCGAAACGCACTGTCCAATATCTTGTTCACCCTGAGCTTCGTCTTGCTCGAAATTGTGACCACGGGAATAAACCGGAACGCCTGTAATTTTTCATCCAGCATGTTCGCCCATGCTTTTGTCCTCTCGCGAATCCCCTGAACCAAATCCCACTTGTTCACTGCCAGAAGTATGCCCTTCTTCATTTCAGTCACAGTTTGAATGATCCGGAGATCCTGCTGTGTCAGGCCCTCAGTACCGTCCATAAATACACAAGCGACATCACACCGTTCGATCGACTCCCGGGTTCTCAATGTGCTGTAATATTCCACATTCTCTTTGACACGGCTCCGTCGCCGCAGTCCCGCAGTATCGATGAGAAGAAAATCATGATTCTGAAATCGAATCCGGACATCGATGGGATCGCGTGTGGTCCCGGGGATTTCCGTTACAAGCAGTCTTTCCTCGCCAAGCATCGTATTGATAAAAGTGGATTTCCCGACATTTGGACGGCCGACGATTGCCAGTTTGACAGCCCGATCATTAGAAGCACCCGATCCTTTTTCGACTGGACGGTCAAGTTTTCCGACAATTAGTGAAAGAAGATCGCCAATCCCCCTTCCCCCTGCCGCAGAAATCATAGCCGGATCTCCAAGACCGAGCTGGACAAATTCGGTGCTTTCCAAAAGCCTTTTTTTATTGTCCACTTTATTGACAACAAGAATCCATGGCTTCCTGCTTTTTCTGAGCAGCCTTGCAAGCTCCCCGTCCACATCAGTAATGCCTGAAGTGCAGTCAACCACAAAAATCACCAGATCGGCCTCTTCCATCGCAAGAACCGCCTGACGGGTCACACCGTGGTCGATGGTATCCCGGCTCTTTATAACATAACCGCCGGTATCGACAAGCGCAAACCGGACATTCACCCATTCCGCCTCGGCATACTTACGATCTCTCGTGATGCCCGGCGTGTCATCAACAATGGCGTCCCGTTTGCTGATAATCCGGTTGAAGAGCGTTGATTTGCCTACATTCGGGCGGCCGATAATGGCTACGATGGGCAGGTTCATGATAAAAAGATTTCCTCAAAATTTTCGATAGTCCGAACAGGCCTTCCCAGAACCTCTGAGATATTGTCAGGAGAAAGATCATCCAAGAATATTTTATCTTCGTTGATGCAGTTGCCGGGCAGTAAAAATATGGCTTCACTGTCCATTTTTTTTAAATCAGCAAGAATATCCTGCCCCGTTAATAAACCGGATACGGTGACCGATTCCCCGAAAAAACGGTTGGAGACAACACACAGTTCGATCTCGCAATTTTTAATTTTTCTCAATTCGGGCATGATAAACCGCTTCAAAACCGGACCGGCCAAAACACCGGTCACAATGACATACCGTCTGAATACTTCAAGCTTCTTCGGAAGAGCGCGCTTGAATTGTTCGAATTCGGACAGAAAATGCCGGGTCTGCCCCACTCCGTTCTCAAGTTGCCAGAAATCGCCGTAATGCTTCTCAGGAGGCAATTTTTCTCCGCTTAAAAGATAAAACTCATCGGCCAAATAAACAAAGGATTCGCCGGTTTTCTTTTTAAATATTTTTTGATACCCTTCGACCTGTTTTATAACCATCCGGGCTGATTCTTTGTTATATCCCTCAATTCGGGGAAGGCGATCCCGGTACTTTGTCAAACCCACCGGAACAACTGACAGAGAACGAAACTGTGGATAAAACGCCGACAGCGTCTCACAAGTTTCATTCAAAAACTCTCCGTCGTTTAGACCGGGACAAAGAACGACCTGTCCATGAACTTCGATCCTGTGCTCAATGAGATAGCGGAGTTTTTCAAGTAATTGATCGTCCTTTTTCAATCCCAGCATTTTTCTACGGATATTCGGGTCCACGGTATGAACGGACACATAGAGCGGTGTCAGCCGCTGGGCAACAATGCGGTCCAATGCTTCCTGATCCACACGGGTCAGCGTTACATAGTTCCCGAAAAGAAAGGAAAGCCTGTAATCCTCGTCCTTGAGGTACAGCGTGGAACGAAGCCCTTTGGGATTCTGATCGATAAAACAGAAAATACAGTGATTGCCGCAGCATTGAAACCGCATCGGGTCAAACTCGATGCCTGTATCCTGATCCCCTGATCTGATCAATTCAACTTCAAATGGAATACTGTTGCGCCGAAAAAGAAAATGGAGCGATGCATCCGTTGAATGAAACTGAAAATCGAGTATATCCCGAACGCGCTGGCCGTTGACCGAAAACAATTCGTCACCCGGCCGGATATCATATTCGCCTGCCGGACTGTTTTTACGAACTCTAAGAACCCGCAGGCTCTGTTTTTTCCGCAATAATTGCCCTCCACTTCTCTCTACGCTTCCATTCGTCAATGAGAAACTTGATCAGGGCCGAAGCAGGAACCGCAATGATCAGCCCCCAAAAACCGAGAAACCGGGAGAATATGAGAATGGAAAAAATGATAGCCACAGGATGAAGCCCGACACTTTTCCCGATTATTTTTGGAGTAATAACGTAAGCCTCCAGTGACTGTACTACCAAAAAAACACATCCGGTCTTGACCATGGTAATCACCGGTTCAGGTGTAAAAAATCCGGCCAAAAGCGCTATACTCAAACTGACATAAAAACCGATAAAAGGAATGATGTTGAAAAGTCCGACCATGACACCGAGCAAGATAGCAAAAGGTACCCGGAAAATCGCGAAACCCGTACCCGTCAATACACCGACAATCGTGCAGACAATGATCTGACCACGCAGGTACCCGCCCAGAATGCGGTTCATTCTCCATAGATAAAAATAGATACTGCTTCGGTATTTTCTGGGAGAGAAAATGAGCAGCCAGTCACGAATTCGATCATAATCCTTGAGAATATAAAATGTCAGTACAGGCACGAGAACGATATTGAGTATCCGGCTCAACAACGTTCCAATTCCGGTAATCCCTTTCAACAAATTGGATAAAACCTGTTCTGCCCCGGTAGGAAATTTTTCCATCATGCTTTGTTCAAAACGGTTCGGGTCCACATGAAAAAATGTGAGTACTTTGGGAAGATTGTTGCCGATAAATTCAGCAATACGATCGGCAAATACAGGGATCTTTCGAATCAGCTCCTGAATTTCCTTGATCAGACTTGGAATCAGGATTGCACCGATCAGGACAACCAGGCTGAAAGTAACGACAAGAAGAAAGAGCGTTCCCAGGCTTCTTCTTATTTTCCACCGTTCCAACTGAACAGCAACAGGATTGAAAAGATATGCAATGGCAAACGAGACAATAAAAGGAAAAATAACAATCTGCGCCTTGATAAAAAAATAAAAAAACAGGATAAGTAAAACCACAACAATTAAACGGTTGGCCATCGCATGCCCACGAAACCCGAACAGAAAAAAGAGCAGCAGTCCGCCTATAAGTAGGGGAGAATGAATTTGGTGTGTTGCCCATAAAAAAGCACCCAGCAGTAAAAAAACGGCTCCCCCGGTTAAAAAAAGATAGTGGCGATTTTCCAGTTTCATACAATCATCCTCACTGCGATATAGTCAACTTTAATGGGGTATTACCAAAATTTTTAACTATCCTGTAACAGTCTGTCATCTGAATTTTATCCGGGATCCGTTTAGTGATCAAATTCTGATCCCGAAGTTTCATTGAAGAATGACAATCCATGTTTAAATTTGTCATGGTTTCACTTTATATAAAAAGAGGAGAGCAATAAAAACACTCTCCTCATCATTTTCCGTATTTTCATGGATTACTTGAGTTTAACCAGATCCCCTTTTTTAAAACCGCTTCCTGATTTGGCAACAGCTGTGGCCGCTTTTCCGTTCGCCACAATACCGGTTACCTGAATGGTTCCCACTTTTTGTTCTACGGAGCCCAGGATCAATCCGGTGTCCGGGTCAACGAGAGCCTCGCCTTCTGCATAGACCACAAAGGAATCCCCTACTTTTACACCTGCATCGGAACCCGGTTTGATATAAATCGTACTGCCGGTAACCGTAATGACCTTCCCTTCCCAGGGAAGATCTTCTATTTTCTTGTCGATCAGTGCCATTATATCCTCAATGGCTTCTCTTGTGGCTTTACCGACCAGGGAGTTGTCAAAATCTTTTTCGTTATCAAATCCAAACTGGGGCGTGCTGACACTAAGGCCGCTCGAGGATTTTTCTTTTCGGACGCTCTCTGCTGTCAGAATCTCGCCCGTGGTTGTATTGACAAATCGAACATCCACCCCCACGGTTGCGGTCTCTTTTGAAACACCGATCCCGATTCCTTTTATACGTCCTCCGGTCCCCCCTTTGGTATAACCAAACTCGGTGACGGCACCCATGATGGCCAGTTCCACACCGAGCAATTTCCCGACCTGTGCGGCGCTCTGCTCAGTGACCATACCGGATTGACCCATCTGCTGTTCCTGGAGCACTTTTGAAATCTCCTGGCGCTCGATAACCAAATACTTCCCGGACTTAACCAGCTCCGTTGTGAGCATATCGGACATGCCCTCTCCAGGCGGTTTCCCGTCCCACCAGTGCCACCCCTGGCCGCTTTTGTCCTCAAAAGTAAAGACAGCCACACGCTTCTTCAACTGGGCATTGGCAATTGATGAAAGCAAAAAGATAGATAAAAATAACAGAAATAAATTTGATATACGTTTCATATTACAATCACACCCCTTTCTAAGGGTAAGTTATTCTGCTTCAGTGAGTTGAACAGTTACGCTGTTCTGGCTCATTCCAATGACCTTGACCAGGATGCCCTCTATATTTTTTCCGGAAAGACGCTGGGCCAGGTCTTCGCTCGTGCCTTTCATCTCTACTTCAAGAGTGGAATATCCTTCTTCCCACTCCCGCTGCGTCACGCTCTGAAGGTCACGAACATAGTATTTGAGAGCAGATTTGAATTTGTTCAATTGATCAAAATCCTTGACACCCTTGACTTTAAGTGTAATTACCGCTCCCGATGAAATGTCGTTTTGCCACCGGTCCAATATCTGGGTGATCAAATCTTCGGACATTTTACTGCAGGCTTTCTGAATGGCTTTTGTGCCACCGATCACATCATCGATATGGGGGTAGGCGCCCTGCCCGGAACTCGTAGCAATGATGTCGCCTGTATCGGTTCGAATGGCTTTCACTGTCACCGTGGCCTGCTGCGATCGTTGATTGATGCCGAATGCTTCCATGACCGTGGCTTTGGCAAGCGCTTTGCCAGTGAGAACGATTTCAGCACCGACGCTTTTTCCCAGAATAGCTGCCTGATTGACGTCACCTTCGAGAATGGCCGCTGCTTTTTCATTATCGAGATTTCTCCTTATTGTGGCCTGATCCACAAATTTGAATCCTTTAGCCATAAACGCTTCCGTCAGAGCATTTTCAGCTGTGTTCATATCGGCTTCGATATAATGAGAAAAGTCCGGTGTTTCTCCGATGTTCCGTTCTTCGATCATGATCATGATTCGGGGCATGTTTTTTCGGCGCATCAGTGTTTGAATGCCTTCGTAATCGTCCTTTAATTCAGCCATTTTCACAATGGCATTGACGGTAACTTCGTAGAGCTGATCACTCCGCTTGCCTTCGTTCACGATATTGTATTTCTGAATATACCCCTGCGTTTTACTATAAATATTATCTTCGATCAGCTGAAAATTTTCAACCAGAGTCTCGGCTTTGACAATCAATCCGAGGGCATCCTCAACTCCCTTTCTCAGAGCATCCTCGATCGCATCGTCTCTCGCATGGGCAACATCATTGCCGATTATCGATCCCAAACCTGTTGCGGTGACTTCGTAAGCCTCGGGTTCAGATCCGGTCCCCTGCACTGCCTGCCCAAAAGCCTGCCCGAAACTCATAAAACATGGGAGGAACAATCCCATGATAATGCGTATTGTTCCTCCTCTTTGCATCTTATTCAACGGAACCTCCCCGGTTTCTTTAAAAAGTGATTCGCAATGCGTTTTGAAAATCCCGTAGGACAAGCAATGCGTCCGCACCGGAAACCGTCTTTGAGATCCCGAATGCACCATCCATCGGATCCGCTTTCATAAATCCCCGGTCCACTGCGAGACAAATGGCATTGTAGGCATAGTGACTCCCATTCACGTCAGGGAATCTGGAAGGTGTACCGATGTATTTCGTCGCAAGCTTTTGATCCCCAGTGACAACAATAAGAATATTCTGGAGAAAAATTGCATAGTTCCCGCGCGTAATTTTATCATCGGGCCGGAAAGTATGATCCGGAAAAACATCCATCGCACCGGCTTTGATCACATCTTCGATCCAATTCTTGGCCCAGTGATTGGCGATGTCTGTTGCGGGTTCCATTTCCGTCTTGGTCATGGTTTTCATCGCTGTGGGATCTTCCGGAGGCCGGAAGCTTGTGTCGTAAACTTTAGGCTGTTTCTTCTCGAGAATTTCAAGCAGCTTCAATTCCTCGACAAAAAGTACGGCCAGATCGGCGCGGTCAATCTCATCGATTAAAGCGATCTTGGCACCGATTTTCGTGCCCGGTGCAGCGCGTTGTATCTTTTGAACGAGTTCCCATTCGGCATTCGCCTCTTTGGCATAGTCCCCTTTCAGTTCAACGACTTTGCTGAAAGTCGTAACGGCTTCGCCAAATTCGTATGCTTCTTTATATGTGAGGCCGAGATAGAAAAGCGCCTTTGCAGAATTTGGATTGATCTTCAGCGCTTTATCGAACTGTTTGACTGCATCTTTCAACCAGTCGTCACCCTTCCGCTGCTTGGCTAAAATACGTCCTTTGGCTATAAATCCGTCGATAAACTGGTCATTTTTTCCAAGCCCTTTGTCCACCCATTCCAGAGCTTCCTTGAAATTCTTTTTTTCTGCTTCAACCAAACCCATACCGACATAACCGCCGGCATAATCGGGATTCAAAGCCGTGGCGCGTCCGAACTCCTCGGCTGCATTGGCGAGATTGTTGACTTTTAATTCTCTTAAACCCTGATTATAATGGTTTTCAGGGGTATCCAGAATCGATTCTTTCTGGATGGGTTTCGGGCCACATCCGCTGATAATCAATCCAGCGGCCAGTATCAATAAACTCACGATTTTCAGGATACGGATCATCATGGGTATCCTCCCTTTTATTAGATGAACGGTTATGTTGGTCAATCAAGAATGAACATGACCTTGCAATGCTGCAAAAAATTCATATTAGAAGCGGCATTATGGATCATGGTTGCATCCGCATTGCTGACGATGACATCCGTTTTATTCGGACCTGTGGCTTTAATCGCTTTCACGACAAGCGGATTGTCCGCTACACGTTCGTTCATGCGGGCCTGATTGATATCTTTATCATAGGCCGCCATCCCAATATCAACGGCAAAATCCCGGCTGACGTATTTGGAACCATAGATTTCTTCGCCGTCTTCATTTAATATTCTCGGAGCCATCGCCGGACGGACACCGAGTTCTCTCGCATCCACAACAAGACCAGTATAAGCTGCTCCTCCGGTCATTGCGGTTGTACCTGCAATGCCGCTCTGAATTAATTGAACATTCGGGGGGACCGGTTTCCCGGCCGGCCACGGCTGACCGCATGTTGGGCAAAGAAGCTGTCCGCCGGTGAGAAGCATGCCGCCTCCGAACTGCTGTGGAAGCAACGCATCCAGGAGAATCCCTGTGAGAGGCACTTCCACATCAACTTCAACATCTCCGGTGGACATGTAGCGTGTATCGACAATCTGATATCCCTTGATGACACCATCGACCCGGGAGGTGATTACATCGCTGGTCAGCATGGCATTTTCCACTGTTGTTTCCGATGTAAGATTGATACCCTTTACAACCTCCAGAAGATTCCGCAGCGCATCCATCTTGGCTGCTCTGAGTGCCCCGGCCCGCTGAGCGGCCTGAGGTGAATTGGGATTCGGCGCACCGATACCTGTGCAGCGCATTACCTGCTGCGTCCAGTTAACATTCCCTACACCGCTGACTTGCTGAACATATCCCTGACCGAAAAGAAGAGCGGGGATAACCAGGGATAAAATCAACATAAGAACTACACTTCTTTTTAAATCAAACATAATCTTCCTCCTTTTATTTTTTCCCAAGGAACGATTTTTTAAAAATAAAACGAGCGAATGACGGGAGTCGAACCCGCGACATCCAGCTTGGGAAGCTGGCGCTCTACCAACTGAGCTACATTCGCTTTGCCTTATTTATTTGAATTACAGCAATTAAATTAACTCTTTTCAAACAAAAGTCAAGATATATTTTTAACGAACCGTATAAGCGATTGTTGCCATAAATCCATTAATTTTTTCCTGGCCTTCACCTTCTCCGCTCAAATCGGCACGGTATCCGGCCATAATTGAAAGCCCCGATTTCGAATAATAACCCAATCCAGCCGTAACCGCCGTAATATCCGAATTGTTTTCGTCGTTAGCAATCAGGTAGGCAGCCGAACCAAAGCCAAAAAGCGGCGAATTTACAAAAGGCAGAAGAAGCGAAATACCGCCTCCGTAATAGCTCCCTTTAAGTTCAAAAGATTCGGTGGTAATATCTCCCTGACCTTCATAGTAATAAATATCATATATATAATCCCAGGTATAGATATCCCCTGTATAGGTTTCCTCATCCCTTGACAATTTCATACTTTTATATGCACCAAAAATACTGATACGCCGGGTCAGATTGTATCCCAGTGAAAAATTGATGTCCGTTCGCTTTACTGTGGGAGTATAATCCGTAATTTCAGCCACGTACATGTCCCCGTATGCATCATACGAGTAGCCACCCACAGTAACCGGCATGATATAATTGCCGTAATTAAATTTGAATCCGCCAAGAAATATGGAAGAGCCGATGGTGATTTTTCCCAATCGCAGATTAAGATATGGCCCGTACATATTTCCCGGATCAATATCTATATTCATGTCGCTGGATTCCTTATAATCAAGCGCCGCAAGCCAGTAGCTTCCGCCGATAGTAATGGCTGGCTTTCCCTGGGCAAAACAAGCTCCTGTAAACATTAAAATAATGACAATACTGAGAATGGTTCCACGTACAACTTTCATGATCCCCTCCTGTGATTAAATTAAAATATCATGGGTACATCGGGCTCGGTTGTGTCTTCCTTCTTTTCTTTTTTCTTGACCGGTTTCTCATTCGTCTGCATCCTGGGCTTTACCAGATCACCTGTTTGCAGCGAAACAGAACTTTCTTCAATCTCGGCTATAGAAAATCGGTCCTGGACCTTCATAACACAGATCATCCCCACATTTTCTTCGCTTGCTCCGATTGCATGCCCCTCGAGGTCGGTAATGACTTCACCGGAACGGATCACATCGAACTTCTGATCCATTTTAACACCGTCCGATTCACCCACATCAATATAAACCGCCTCTTTATCGATCCGAATGATTTTTCCCTCCAATCCGACTTTATAAGAAACAGCAATGGCCAGTTCAGTAATCGCATGGGGTAGCTGATCTTCACCGCCCTGGCATTCAACGGATTCAGCAAGAACAACGAGTCCCGTCTGAACATCGACCATGCGCGTATTGATGAGATGCGTATTTCCTAAAAGTGTCACAGTGCCGATCATAATCTTCTGGACATTTAAGATACGTCCGATTTCGGCCGCCTGACTGGCATCCGTAAATCCCATCATCTGGAATTTTTGCTCTTCAATAATTTTCTGGATTCTCTGGCGCTCGACAACTTTAAAATGCCCTGTATTGAACAGCTCGGTGCGCAACAAATCCGTCACCGCTTCTGCACTGCTCTGTGAAATGTTCTTCCCCTCAAAATCCAAAACAGCTAATTTGATTTTATCCCTCGAAAACAGAGAAGCGGCTATAAACAGGAAATAAAATAGAATATAAAGAAAGCGATTCCTTTTTTGCATATCTCCCTCCATAATTCCAATATATATAAGAATATATTAAAGTCAACAAATTTTTAAACAATTATTTTAAAAATATCTAATCTTCCGAATAGCTGATCAATACATGAATCGGGATATTTTTCAGCAGATTTCTTCCATTCAAAAAGACCAGTTCGATCAAGAAAGCCGTTCCGATAACGAGTCCGCCCAGATTCCGAACCAGGCGGACTGTGGCCGCAGCGGTTCCCCCTGTGGCCAATAAATCATCAACGATCAGCACCCGCATTCCTTTTCGGATAGCATCGCGGTGAATTTCGATCGCATCCTTGCCGTATTCGAGGGTATACTCCTCCCGAACCGTTTCCGCGGGCAGTTTTCCCGGTTTTCTTGCCGGAACAAAAGGGACACCTAACTCATAGGCCATCGCACTTCCCAGAATAAACCCTCTCGATTCAATTCCCACAATAACATCCGGTTTTTGTTCACGATGCGGTTCGCACAGCAAACGGATGGTTTCGCGAAAAGCGTCCGCATTGATCAACAGAGTGGTAATATCCTTGAAGACGATCCCTTTTTTCGGAAAATCGGGTACATCGCGTATAAAGGTTTTCAGGTCCAGCATAATCATCTCCTCAATTAAAATGCGATATCAAAACCTGTGTATTTGCCCTGAAATTTTTCCCACGCAACTTCAATATGGCGTACCACGGCCCAGGAATTTCCGGTTTTAAGTTCTGTGATCAATGTTTCAATCAATCCTTTCGGGCCTTCCACTTCGATTTCCACCTCGCCTGAAGGAAGATTCTTCACCCAGCCGTTGAGCTCCATCCGGCGCGCAATTTTCGTTACAAAAAAACGATACCCGACACCCTGTACCATTCCAGAAACGATGATGTGTGCGCAGCCATCCATGAAAGTTTTTCACCAATACGGATTAAAATCAGAGTTTGTCCGATCTTTCTTTCATTATATTGAATAACATTTCTACGGCCTCTTCCGGATCTTCAGCTGAAATTACGGAACCATCTATTTCCCAGCTTTTTAAAACAACCAGCGGTACGCGACATTGAAGCGCAAAAGCGATTTCAGACAGCGTTCCGTAACTTCCATCCACAGCGATAACGCCGTCACTCGAGTGGATAACAACGGCATTCCTGGCAACTCCCATCCCGGTTGGGATGACAATGTCCACATGCGGATTGGCTTCTTCCTTGGACGCGACCGGAAGAATGCCCACTGTAATGCCGCCGACTGTTTTTGCACCCCGGCAGGCCGCTTCCATAACACCTCCCAGTCCGCCGCAGATCAGAATAGCATTTCTTTCTGCGATCAACTGTCCTATGCTCTCTGCAATCTTGATTATTTCAGTCGAAACATCCCGCCCGCCGATCACACCGATTTGAAGTTGACGCGCCAAAATCCTCCTCTGATGACGAACTGACTTATCGAAGCAGAACCGCCTTCTTGATAAATCGGAATTGACCGGAACAAAATTCGATAAAATAGAGCCCGGTGGACACCTGCCTTCCGTGGTCGTTCCGACCGTCCCAGCGAACAGTATGATATCCCTGTTCTTGCTGTCCCGATATCAGACTTTTGACGGTTTGTCCATAACTGTTATAAACAATCAACCGGACTTCCGATGAGATCGGCAGACCGAAACGGATCACCGTTTCTCCGTTGAACGGATTGGGACGGTTCTGTTCCAATACAAAAGTTGATGGTACTTCGATGGAACGTTCATCTCCAACAGCCGTAGCCAGCTGGAATGAAAAATCATCCCGGCATGGTGTCGTTTGTCCTCCGACATCGTTCGCTGTTACCCGCCAGTAATATTTATTGTTGCTATAGGTGGCCGGCCATTCGAGTGTATAAAACGAATCGGAAATATTATCCTTCCGAATCAGAAAATCGCTGCCAAATTGATCGGTCGTGTCAAGCTGAAATGTATATCTGACTGTATCCCCCGCGTCCGGATCAATGGAACCCTCCCAGAAAAAATCGATCGAATTCGGCTGACCCGGCAGAGTTGTGTTGTTTTCAGGTGTTAAAAGAGAAAAAGGCCCCGGGAAATCCGGCCTGGAAACAACGGAGACGATCATCTCATCCTGATCTGCAGCTCCCAGCGGATCGCTGACCTGTATCGTGAGAGTATCCTTACCATTCCAGTTCGGCACTTTGGTGAAAAGGAGAATTTCCTGTTCCGGTTGATTAATGGAATAACCGACGTGATTCCCTTCAAACATGCTGATGATAAGCAAGGAATCCGGATGATTCGGATCTTCGATCCACGGATAAAAGGTCTGAAACGCAATGGTCAGTGTATCATCCTCGTTGAATGTGAATATCGTATCCGGAAGTGAAATGACAGGATCATAATTAATGAACATGGCCGTAACGGATTTCGGCGCATCAATCTGAAGAGTATCCGGATTGGTGTTTCCGGACAAGTCTCCCGACCATCCGGAAAAAACATAATTCTCGGCGGGTCTGGCTTCCAGTATGACACCGGAATTTTCATCCAACCATTTTCCGGCAGGTGTCTGAACAATCGTACCGGCACCGTTCGGCATGACACTCGTCTCAAAAGAGTGCTGGGTCTTAAACTGAGCGCTTAACGTATCCTGATGATCCGGGACTATATAGGTCTGACAGAATTCATGGGTGTTGTTCCAGGTCTGGAACTGGTATCGTGTGACATCGTTTTCGTACTGGATACGATCCATGCACATAAAGTGAGAGCTGGACTCAAGCCAATAAAATTCTGATGGACCATAGTACGGTTTGGCATCTGCAATGAACCGCAGTCCCGCAGGTTCGGTCTGGATGACGATCAGATGCTTAGGTGAAAAATCGGCTGTGACGGACATGGGACCGGTGATTGTAAATGTTTTGGGATTCGCGTTTCCCTGAATATCCCCTTCCCACTTTAAAAATCCGTAACCGCTGTTCGGCAGTGCGGTTATCGTCACAGAAGTATTGGCATTGAACACCGTTCCCGCAGGATCGACCTCGATGCTTCCCCAGGCAGGATGGTTCACGGTGATCGTGAGCGGATATTGGATCTCTTCTTCACTGCTTGCGATATTGAGGGGATAGAGATAATTGTTATAAAGCTGTTTTGCCTGGGTTGTATTTAAATTTTCTGGTAAACAATATGTCAGCATATCCGCATCGACTACGCCGCTAATATCATCTCCTCTTGTCTCGATTCCGGTGTCACCAAACGACAATTTATCCCCTGTATCTTCTGAATCTGTTCCAATATCAATGGCATTGTCTTTGAAATAGAGCTGTCTCGCGTACCCCAAAGCCGGGCTCTTGATACTAATAATATTAACGAGCGAACCCTTTTTTATTATAGATTGCGTTGGATCGGCAACGATTAAATACCAGTTGTTTCCGGGCCATTGAATTGAATGTTGAAATACGGATTCACGGCCGTTGATACGAACCCAGGCCGGATTGTATATATTATAAAACAACATTCCATTACTATGACTATCCAGGTCCGTTGAAAACCGTATTTGGGTAATACGTATTTCCATATTATCCGAAGAAAATTCTTCTTTATTCAACTCCAGACTATCAACTTTCCATTGCACAAATGTGGGATAAAACGTAGAAACAAAAGGAATCTCAAAGTGCTCATTCAGTTCGCTTCCTCCGGTAATATTGATTTCCAATATCATCTGCCTGTGCAGTCTCACCGAACGGCGGGCACTGGTTTCAACCGACTTCTTTTTCACTTCAAGATAGATACTGGCAATACCATAATCGTATTTTCGAGGAGGTTCAACATTTTCTTTGACAACAATTTCCTTGGTTCCTAAAATCGGCAAATCAAATTGAAAAGTAAGACGAAATTTTTGGCGATCCAAAAAATCGATGCTGTCTCCGCCCGCGATTTTATTCAGATAAAGGGCCTGCTGAAATCCGGTTTGGCCGTGAAGAATAGTATATGTATCCGTTACAACCTGGTCCGTTCCGGATAAATATTGAATGTATTGATCCACAGTTTCCGAAATTGTTGAAGAACAGTAAATATAGATCCATCCCCTTTTTCCCTGTCCGAGCGGATCCGATACTGCAATTTGATAGCGGTTTTTTGAACGGGACGGCTGGTTATCGATCCACGATATTTCCGAGGTGCTGTCACCCAGGTCTTTCGATAAAAACACAATCTCATCATTCACATCGAGAATCCCGTTCTTCGAGCCGAAATACGAATCGCTGTTATCCAATTCATCCACCTGAAAAGGAATCACTTCCCATCGATCCTGAGCTTCAAGGTACCGGTAAACCCAGATATGACTGACAGATTCTCCCAAGAATGCGGGAACTTCCGATCCGGTAATGACGACCGGATCGTGTGTTCTGTCGATTGTATTCGTTTCGCTGATAAGAACTTCCACATTGTAAAATAATAAAAAAGAAGAAAGAAGAAGCAAAATCCGTAGACATATTTTTGTATTGCGTGGGTGCATGATTTCAATCCTGCCTTTTGATCGTACACATTTTTTTGTTTTATTGAAATTCTGACCTTGTTGACTTGCTGAAAGGATTGCATTATTTCTAAGGAGTCAGGCGATACATCATTCTTGGGAACGGGATGGTTTCCCGCACGTGAGGCAGGCCGCATATCCAGCCCACCGTACGCTCGACGCCCAATCCGAATCCGGCGTGCGGCACGGAGCCGTATTTCCGAAGGTCGAGGTACCAGTCAAAAGCCTCTTTGGGAAGATTGTGTTTTTCGATTTTTTGAATAAGCGTCTGATAATCATCTTCCCTCTGTCCGCCGCCGATAATTTCACCCACGCCTTCAGGTGCCAGGACATCCACGCACAACGCTTTGGTCATATCCTCCGGATCATTCTTCATATAAAACGCCTTGACTTTGGAAGGATACCGGTGAACCATGACCGGCTTATCGTACGCTTCTGAAATCACTGTCTCATCGGTCCCTCCAAAATCACTCCCGTATTCAAATTCGACCCCTTTTTTCTTCAGCAAGGCAGCAGCCTCGTCATAGGTCATCCGCGGAAACGGTTTCTTGACTTTTTCCAGCGGCTCGGTATTCCGTTCGAGTATTTTCAATTCTTCCTGCCGGTTCTCCAGTACGCGCTGTATAATGTATACGATGAAATCTTCGGCCAGATTCATGTCATCATTTAGATCGGCATAGGCGACTTCAGGTTCGATCATCCAGAATTCGGTGAGATGCCGCCTGGTTTTGGATTTTTCCGCCCGAAAGGTCGGTCCGAAACAGTAGACCTTGCCCAGCGCCAAAGCAGCGGCTTCCATGTAAAGCTGCCCGCTCTGGGTTAAATAGGCTTTGCTGTCGAAGTAATCCGTTTCAAAAAGTGTGGTTGTCCCCTCGCAGGCCGCCGGAGTAAAAATCGGTGCATCCACCAGAACGAATCCACGGTTGTCAAAAAAGTCGCGGCATGCTTTTATAATTTCGTGCCGGATTTTCAATATCGCACTTTGTCTCGAAGAACGGAGCCACAGATGGCGATGGTCCATGAGAAATGGAGTGCCGTGTTCTTTGGGCGTAATGGGATACTCTTCCGCGATCTGCACAATTTGAATTTCCCTGATCTGGAGCTCATATCCTCCAGGTGCCCGTTTGTCTTCCGCCACTTTTCCGGTAACGATGATGGAAGATTCCTGTGTCGCCTGTTCACAGGCTAGAAAAGAAGCTTCCGAAACGTCCGATTGGGAAACTACGCTCTGAATAATACCGGAACCATCCCGTACAAGCAAAAACCAGAGCTTCCCGCTGGAACGTTTGTTGTACAGCCAGCCCCGAATCGTAACTTCTTGTCCCTCATGTTTCGACACATCAGAAATATAAATTTGATCCATTATTTCTCCAAATTAATTTTCATTTTACATTTTGATTTTTGATTTAACTATCCCCAATCTTCGGATTTCGGATCGCGAATCATAAGATCATGAACAGCTGTTTTTGGGTCCTTCTTTTCAAACAGAACCTGATACACCTCTTGTGTGATCGGCATAATAATATTGTATTTTCTTGCCAGATCCACGGCCGACTGGGTCGTCCGGACACCTTCGGCCACCATGACCATCCGGCTTAAAACGGTTTTCAATTTTCGTCCCTTGCCGATTTGCTTTCCCAGATACCGGTTCCGGCTAAACTTACTCATACAGGTCACAAAAAGATCTCCCATTCCCGAAAGCCCTGCGAATGTCAATGGATCGGCTCCCATCACTGTACCCAGCCGTGTAATCTCTGCCATACCCCGCGTCATCAAAGCGGCTCTGGTATTGTCGCCGCATCCGACTCCATCGCTGATGCCCGCAGCAATGGCAATTACATTTTTCAGCGCGCCTCCCATTTCCACACCGATCACATCATTGCTGGTATAGATACGAAACGTGGGACACATGAACAGTTCTTGAATCTGGTGGGAAGTCGCGTAGGAAGTGGATGCCGCAACCACCACTGTGGGAACAAACCGACTCACCTCTTCTGCATGGCTGGGCCCGGAGAGGACTACGATATGTTCTTCCGGAAAATTCGGCAGAATTTCTTTTAACAGCTGAGACATTCGAAGCAGTGTATAATTTTCAATTCCCTTACTGCAAATAACGAGTGTGACCCCATTCAGTGAGAATCTGACCAGTTGTTCGCACACAGGCCTCACAACGTGCGAAGGCAGAGCAATCAGAATAACCTCTTTCCCGTTCACAGTCTCTCCAAGATCATCCGTAATATCAATCTCTTTCGGGATTTCAATACCTGGAAGCAGTTCCGGACTCGATCGTGTTTTTTGAAGCTGCCTGGCCACATCTTTTCGATACTCCCATACGCAGACTTCGTGCCCCAGATGATTGGCAAGGATAGAAAGCGCTATTCCCCATCCGCCTGCTCCGAGTATGCCGATTTTCACTCCGATGACTTTCCCCTCTCTTTTTTGGATTGGCTTCCAAACCGATGCTCTTCACCCCGAAGCAGCCGCCCGATGTTGGAACGATGGGTAAACAAAATCAACAGAGCTGTCAGAATCGAAATGACGACAAAGCTGACGGAAATATCAGGCTTGTAAAATTGTTTCTGCAGAATCAAAGTGACCGGCAGAACCAGCGCCGCCGAAATGGATCCGACGGAAACGATACGCGTAATCAACACCAGACCAATCCAGATTCCGAAAGTGATGAGAGCGGGAACCGGCATAAGCGAAAGAAGCACGCCGAATGCCGTGCCAACGCCTTTCCCTCCGCGGAATCCGGCGAACAACGTCCATACATGGCCGATAATTGCGGCTGCACCCGCAAGAATTTGAACGAAAGAATGATCGACTGGAACCGGCCCGAAGCGGATCGTGGAAACCACTGACACGGCTATTAGTCCCTTGCCGATATCGATCAAAACGACGAACAGAGCCGGTTTCCAGCCCATCACGCGGAAGACATTCGTCGCGCCCGCATTGTGGCTGCCGTGATTCCGGATGTCGTCTTTCATTAAAATCCGGCTCGTCAGAACCGCCGTCGGAAACGAACCGATTAGATAACTCAGGATGACAATTACAAAAATAGATAGCATATCAATTACTCATTATTTTAATAATTCCTGTTGTGACATTTTCTTAAACGCTCCAACAACAATGCTTTAAAGTCTTTATCATTCAAATTCGGGAATCGCTTTCTCAACCCATGAACAAAAAGCGCTCTAGCAAATTCGGACAATTCAAAGGCTTTAAGCAGCCTTTGTTCAGGTGACATTCTGCGAAGCACCTGAATGTATATTTTATGATTTTGGTGTTTTTTAATATTCATGATTGCATATTATTCTTTTATCATTTATAATAGCATTTTTTTAGAATTATTCCAAATCGTAACAATCAAACAAGAGATCATAACAATAACAAATATTTTATATATCATCCTGAAGATAAATATTCTGTTTTCTGGTTCAAACTGATAAAGTACTTTTTCAAATCCCTTTACTTCTTTAAATGCTCCTGGAGATTCAAAGTATTCTTTCCAATCTTCAACCGACATTGTATCCGGAGCCATTTTCTTGTAATCAGGTACTTTTAATGTTTCTCCCGGAGGAGATATTTCAGACGTATATACTACTATCATAAAAAAGGGTGCAATAAAAGAAATCACAACACTAACAACAAGACAATGTATAATATCAAATCGTGTCAATCGTATTTTCATCAATTCAATTAACCTTTCTTTGCCTGATCCAACATTACTTGTTCCTCAAACCACCCTCCCCAAATCCATATTCTTCTTCTCAACAATCTATGCGTAAACCAGCCGCCCTTTTGGCTCTGGAATAGGACATCCCAACTCTTGTGCTGTTTCAATCCACTCTTGGATAATCACTTCTGCGTTAGAAAGCGCCTCTTGATACGTTTTACCGTCCGCCATACAACCCGGCAATTCAGGTACTTCAGCAATAAAGGCTTGATCTTCATCACTCCAATAGATGATGACTTCATATCGAACCATCTTTGCCTCCCAATTTATATTTTAGAATAACATTTCGTATTTGTTTAACCTGATACGGTTTCGCTTTCGCCCCTCTGGGTTGTAAGTTTAAAATCTCCCTGATGCTACCCTTGGTAAAAATATGATGACTGCCGCGAATACGTTCATCGAATCCCAAATCCTTCAATAACTGACACAATTCAGAAAAAAGTATATTCGTATCAGAAGCCCCATGCAGAACTCGCTCCAATATTTTGTCTCTCTTAGTCATTATATTTCTTTCTACTGTAATCTAAACATTAAAAATGGTTCTCTTTATCTTTTGCACTCCCTCATTTCAAACCACCTCGCCCATCACAACCGCCTTTTCGGATTGCGATTCAAGAGCGTTTAAAACAGTATCCGCCTGTGTTTTCGGAACAATCAAGATATAACCGATTCCCAGATTGAATGTCTTTTGCATTTCCTCTTCGGGGACATTGCCGGATTTTTGGATGAGGTCGAAGATCGGCGGTCTTTCCCAAATCGACCAGTCGATTTTTAGTTTCAAACCCTCAGGAATGATACGCATCGTATTGCCGACAATGCCGCCGCCGGTAATGTGCGACATACCTTTTATTTCGAATCGTTCCAGGAGCGGCTCAACAATCGGCAGATAACATCGATGTACACGAAGCAGGGCTTCGCCAATGGTCGTCCCGAGTTCGCTGACATGCGTATCCACCTGATATTTCGCACTTTCGAAAAGCACTTTCCGCGCCAGAGAATATCCGTTGGTGTGCAGTCCGTTCGAAGGCAGGCCGATCAGCATATCCCCTTTTTGGATCGAACTGCCGTCCACGATCCGCGATTTCTCGACAATCCCGACAATCGATCCGGCCACATCGTATTCGCCTTTTTGATAGAATCCCGGCATCTCGGCCATCTCCCCGCCGACGAGCGCGCATCCCGCGTTTTTGCATCCCATCACCATTCCTGCGACGATCTCTTCGATCACCTTCGGTGAGAGTTTTCCCGTGCCGATATAATCCAGAAAGAAAAGCGGTCTCGCTCCGCCCGCGAAAATATCATTCACGCAGTGATTGACCAGATCCTCTCCAATCGTATCATGCTTTCCCGCCATGAACGCTACCTTTAGCTTCGTCCCCACACCGTCAATGGAAGAGACGAACACGGGTTCCTTATATGCGGACAGGTCAAGCTGAAAAAAACCTCCGAACTTGCCGATATCCGTCAGCACACCCGGCGTGAATGTGGATCGGACCATCCCCTTGATCCGGTTGACCGCTTCCGCCCCGGCTTCGATATCGACACCGGCATCTTTATAATGAATTGACTTGGTCATTCTGATCCTGTTTTAAAAATTTGGCTCTCACTCCCTGAAAAAAAGAAAGCGCCAATCCGGTTTGATAATCCGGATACGTCCATTCGCTCGCCCGGAACCGGTTGTGGATGAATCTCAACTGGACATCTCCGTAAATGCCATTCCCGATAAAAACGCGGTGGGCAAAATCTTTGGTCGAAGCGAGCACAATTTTCGCCCCGGTGATGTACCCCGGATCGAGATTCACCCTTCTTTTCCCCTGTTCCGACCATTGGATCTCGATTTCGTTTGTCTTTAATTTCATCATTGACAGCGTCTCTGGATTAATAAGCGGGTAAAAACTTAAGAACATTTTTTTCAGACCGGATCCCATTTCTTCAGTATAATAATCCGAAAATGAAAAATTAAAAGTATCGGATTGTTCATCCGCGCTGCCCATGACGGGCTGAAGTTCCGCAATGATTCGCGAAAGATCGATTTGAGGCTGAAACATCACGCCGCAAACCGGTTTGACTTTCAACACTTCACGAACCGAACTCACGGCCGGCTCTCGAAAAATCTGAATAACTGTATAAAATCCATAATAAATTCGATCAAATCAAGATGCTTTTAATATCACAATTTCAATGAAGAATGTCAAGACAATTTACCCCGTTTATTCCAGACCTGGCCGATATAAAAATATTTTTAGAAAAATAAAAAAAAGACTTGACATTTTAAAATAACATGCTATATTGAGTATATCTACTACAATGTAGTATTATTGTTCAATGTCAAAGAGCTTGGAGTCGCGACATGGCAGGTCAAAAAGAAATACCGGAATTATCCAAAGCCGAATACGATATATTACGAGTGCTCTGGAATCAGGGAAAACAGACGGTTCGCGAGGTACATGACCGTCTTCACGAAACGTACAAATGGGCCTACACAACGACCAAAACCATGATGGACCGGATGACAAACAAAGGGCTGCTCAGCCGGGAAGAATTTCACGGCATTTTCCTGTACAAGCCCATGATCACGCGCCCCATGGGATTGGCTAAAATCGTTTCATTTTTTGCCGACCGTGTTCTGGAAATGGACACAGGCTCCGTCGTGTCTTTGTTCGCAAGGAGCAAATCCCTGACCCCCGAAGAAATCGATGAACTGGAAAATTTGATTAAAACAATAAAAAAAGAGAATAAACAATGATACTTCAAATATACGGTATCTATGAGAGAATCAGCACAATGATGAT
>CAZTZL010000024.1:10104-18715 GCA_964617625.1 uncultured bacterium | reverse complement strand
AAACAATGATACTTCAAATATACGGTATCTATGAGAGAATCAGCACAATGATGATTTTCTGGATCGGCAAGGAAGTCCTTTTTTCAGCCATTCTTTTTGTAATTATTTTTCTGATTTCACGGATTTTAAAAAAGTGCTCGCCATCCTGGCAACTCGGACTATGGAGTTTGATCCTTTTACGCCTGATGCTTCCTCCGGATTTTTCACAGCCTTACAGCGGAAGAATTCTTTTCGGTCAAATCGTTACAAAGATCAGAAACACATTCTTCCTGCAACAGACGGTTGATACATCATTTTTCGAGGACATTCACAACTCAGATAATAAAACAGATTCAATGGCAGATATAACCGGTAAAAGCCCTGGCTCCCCTGAAACGGTTCTTTTCTCTTTATGGATGATCGGAGTCGGAGTCTCGGCCGGTCTCTATAGCAACCGTAGAAAACAATATGTCCGGCTCATTCGGAATGCATCGTCGGTATTCGATTCCGGTATCAACTGTATGATTCAATTCTGGCGTTCCCGTCTCGTTATCAGGCGCAGCATTCGAATCGTGACTTCCGATACGTTTCTTTCCCCGTTTACCATCGGCATTTTTCAACCGGTTATTTACATACCGGCTCATTTATTGAGGGACATTCCCAGGAATCATCTTGAATCGATCATCGCTCACGAAATGGTGCACATCAAACGATTCGACGAACTCTGGATGTCAGTGCAGAACCTGCTGCAGATTCTCTACTTTTTCCATCCGGCGGCCTGGATCGCCAACAGCAGAATTTCTTTTTATCGTGAATGCATTTGCGACCATATGGTACTGAATAAACATAAAATCTCTGCAGAGACGTACGGGAATAGCCTTCTTGCTATTCTGAAAACCAACCTGTTCGGATCCGATTGTCTGAAAACGGTTTCCGGTCTCGGAAACCAGAGGAAACAGCTCAGGAGCCGGATCCAACATTTGAAAGGAGCAACCAGTATGAGAAAAAACAGTCGGATTGTTTTCCTGCTGACCTATTGCCTTTTCGGCGTTTTTCTTTTACCCATGGCACAGGGGCGTCTCAAGACACCGGATTCCGAAACAACACAAGAAACCGGTTCTCAATGCGCAGAGAAAAATACGGAAAACATCCAGAATATTCAGATCCATTTCATCAATCCAGTTCCCGAAGCAACAATTTCGGCCCATTTCGGACCGCTCATCGACCCGTACACACATCAGGAGCATTTTCACAATGCCGTGGATCTGCGTGCTGTCGAAGGAACAGAAATTCTGGCTTCTGCCGACGGTACTGTCCTGGTCGGAGAATCCGTTTATGAAAAGGACAAGGGATACGGGAAATACATCCTGATCGACCACGGAAACGGGCTTCAAACCCAGTATGCCCACCTGTCCGAAGTGCTTGTGGAAAAGGGACAATCCATCCGTCAGGGAGAGTGCATCGGGAAGGTCGGTCACACTGGCCGGTCCACGGGACCTCATCTTCATTTCGAACTCTTAAAAGAGGATACACCTCTCGATCCGGAAAAATACATCCGGTTTGAGAAATAGAAATCACCCCAAAGGGCAGGCGTGGGCCTGCCCTTTTAAATGAATTGTTTATCGACTCTTCCTTGACTCGATATTTTAAATTTCGTATATTAATGCCGCCTGATCAATGAGCCGCCGGGGTGGTGAAACAGGTAGACGCACTGGACTCAAAATCCAGCGGGGCTTGCTCCATGCGGGTTCGATTCCCGCCCCCGGCACTCTTAAAATGACAAGAGCCAAAAAACATGTATCGTGGCTCTTTTTTTTTAGACTCGGTTCCCCATTACAGGAAATATGTTTATTGTTCATTCTTTTTTTTGATTTAACACCTTTTTGTGGCCTTTTTGCAGCCAGTTAGACCTTATATTTGAATGCCTTAAACCAGGGATGGGCATCATCCCGAAGCTTCGGGATTGCGGACGGGAGTGGTAGTGTGGATATTCTTTTACGCTTCTGCCTATGAATACTTGTATAAATCCTGGCAATGCAAAAAGGCGATTTCTTTTACCTTCAATAAATTTGTTATAGTATAGCTTGATCCCGCTCTGCGGGGGTACTTTTCTTTCAAAAAGAAAAGTACATTATCTTTAAAATCAGCAACTTATTCAAATATAAAAAGTAATAATCCGACATTTCTCAAATTCTTTTTCATCTTGACATTCATGGTACAAATCATTAAAATGTTTATCAAATTGTATAGATTCAAATCCCAATTTTCATGAACCGCATATTAAAAATCGTTCTCATCGTTTTTCTCGTGATCAGCGCGATCCTGCTCATCATGGCGATTTCCGGGTACCGGATGATCATGGGAGCCCTGCCCGTGACCAAAGGTGATCTGACTGTGCCGGAGCTTCAGTCAAAAGTCTGCGTGTATCGGGATGGATTTCATATCCCACACATATTCGCACAAAACGAACACGACCTCTTTTTCGCGCAGGGGTACATCACCGCGCAGGACCGGCTCTGGCAGATGGATCTTTGGAGACGGTACGCAAAAGGGCAGCTTTCCGAAATCTTCGGTCCGTTCACGACAAAATCAGACAGCATGATGCGAACCATCGGCATTAATCGTATTGTCGAACGTATCGAACCCGGACTCTCTCCAACTTCGAGACGGGTCATGCAGGCATATACGGACGGAATCAATGCCTTCATCCGTCAGAACAAAAAACACCTTCCCGTGGAATTTAAAATGCTGAATTACCAGCCTGCGTCGTGGAAAATCACCGACTGCCTTGCTGTGCTTCGGCTCGTCGGCTGGCAAATGAGCGTGGGTTGGACGATCGAACCCGTCATGGGTGCGCTGATCGATAACCTCGGACTCGAAAAAGTCCAACAGCTATTTTCATTTCACGCTGAAGACGCGACCGTCTTCCAATTCGACGAAAAAAAGCAGGCATCCATATTTTATTGTGAATTCGCGGAACGCTTCAATCCGTCTCCTTTTCCCAAACCCGATTTCAGCAGCAACTGCTGGGTCGTCTCCGGAAAACGTTCGGCCACCGGCAAACCCATTCTTGCAAACGATCCCCATCTCGCTTTTCTAAACCCATCATTCTGGTATGAAATCCACCTGACCGGAACCGGATTCAACGTGGCCGGATTTTCGATTCCCGGGCTTCCTCTTGTCGCCGTTGGAACCAACGAGCACGTCGCCTGGGGCGTCACCAATCTTCTGGCGGACGATATCGATTTTTACGAAGAGAAACTCGATACGGATAACGGCTCCAGATATTTATCCGGAAGCCAATACCGAACCATGGAAACCATCAAAGATAAAATAGGTGTACGGGATCAACCTCCGATCGATTTCAAAATCAGGACAACTTATCACGGCCCCATCGTCAGCGATATTCTCCAGCATCCGATGCCGGACAAAGCGGTTTCTCTGCGCTGGATCGGCCAGGAAATCAGCGACGAATGTCTGTCCTTTTACAAATTGAATCTTGCGAGCGACTGGAAATCCTTCAGGGAGGCCCTGCGGTATTTTAAGATTCCCCCGCAAAACTTTCTCTATGCCGACAGGAATGGAAACATCGGTTATCAGGCTGCGGGGAAAATTCCGATCCAGAACCGGGCAGCGCATTTCATACCGAAGCCGGGACAAAATCCGGAAAACGATTGGAAAGGATTTATTTCCTTTGACCGGTTGCCTTCGATAAAAAATCCGAAAGAGGGAATCCTCGCTTCCGCCAATGACGGCAAAAAATTCAAGTACGGACGCAGCGAGATTTTAAACTATACCGACCTGCCTTTCAGGATAGACCGGATCGAGCAGCTTCTTTCTGAAAAGTCCGAATTATCCGTCATGGATATGAAAAAAATTCAGGGGGATATCCAATCGGATTATGCTCTAAATGTGCTGAAACAGGTTCTTCCTTATTTGGATGATTTCACAACCGGCGAGCCTCTCGTGCAAAGAGCGGCCGCCATGCTTTCCCGATGGGATGGACAGTTAAAAGCAGGCAGTGCAGAAGCGATGATTTTCGAACAGTTCCTCCTCCGACTGCTTGAAAATATATTCAAGGACGAACTAACAGATTCCCTCTACAATTCGTGGCTCGATCTGTACACCATTCCCTGGGCAAGTTTGCTCCGGGAAGTTAGCAATCCTCATTCGTCCTGGGCGGATAATATCACAACGTCGGACAAGCGGGAGACACTCAAGGAAATCATCAGGATCAGTTTCGAAAATGCGGTGGAACAGATCAAAAAGGATCAGGGAGAGGACATTCTGAACTGGTCCTGGGGGAAAGTACACACGCTTCTTTTCGAACATCCCCTCGGGCAGATCCCCCTGATGGACAAAATCTTCAACATCGGCCCGTTTCATATGGGAGGATCCGCCATGACATTAAACCGGATGGGATTCAGTTTGACAAAACCTTATAAAATTACGTGGGGCACTTCGGGCCGGATCATCATCGATCTGAGTGATCTGAACAATACGATTTCGGTTCTGCCGACCGGACAGTCGGGCCAGCCCATGGACGGACACTACAGCGATCAGACACAACTTTTCATTCAGAACCTCTACCATCCCAATTTAATGGACACCACCAGAATCGCCCATGCCGGATGGGAATGCCTTAAAATGAAACCTGAGGAAAAATAATGAATGCTTTTAACGATCAAAAGCCGATCCGGGAATACAAACCGGGCGACCGCGTCACGGGTTTTTTCGCGGTGAGAAAAATCGAATTGAAAACCAAACGCGACCAAAGCCCCTATCTCCTGATGGAATTAGGGGACAGCACAGGACGAATCAATGCTACAATCTGGGAAGATGCCAATGCATTCCGTAGCATGATCAAGGACGGGGACATTGTTAAAATTCAGGGCACGGTGATCGATTTCAATAAGAAGACGCAAATCAATATCGATAAAATCCGCAAAGCCACATCGGAAGACGATGTGAAAAAATTTGATTTCGTCCCCAGGAGCCGGTTGGATCTGGATTCGCTCGGAAAGAAATTAGGCGAATTGATCCGATCCGTTCAAATTCAACCGCTTCACGATCTTCTCGAGCGTATTTTTTATCATTCCGAGTCGGGACAATTGTTCAGCCAAGCTCCGGGCGGAAAGCTCTGGCACCATGCCTATCTGGGTGGCTTGCTGGAACACACCCTCTCCGTGGCCGAAATCTGCGATACAATGATGAAACTCTATCCCAAAGCCAACCGCGATCTTCTCATTACTGGAGCCATTCTACACGACATTGGAAAAATTGACGAGTACGGATACGATCAGGGATTTATCGACTTCACGGACGAGGGACGGCTCTGGGGCCATATCTCCATCGGGGCCCAGCGCGTGCGGAAAGAAATCGAAATCATGGAACAGGAAAACGGATTCCCCGGAGAACTGAAGAAACTCCTTCTGCACCTGATTCTGAGCCATCAGGGCGAGCTCGAGCACGGCTCCCCGGTTGTTCCCATGACACTGGAAGGCATCATCCTCTACTACGCCGACGAAATGGACTCCAAAGCCAATGCCGTTCAGCATATTATTGAGAGGGACACCGAACCCGGAAAGCACTGGAGCAAATACGTCCAGCCCATCGACCGGTTCATCTATATTGGAAACACAGAGAATCCACACACAGCCCCTAATGCATCCGAAGACGAATCCCAGGAAGATTTTTTTGGATAGATAGTGATTTTAGTGTGCTGAATTCAACGTTTAAGTGCACCACATTTAAAAAGGACTTCATCTGGTGTGAAGTACGTAAAATTTTTAAAAATCACCTTTACGCTGATCCTGCCCGCAAATAAAATCCACTAAGAAAATTAATCTGTAGCAACGGCATAATTTTTGTACAATAAAAAACGTTTTCCGAAATGTAACTTCATAAAATCCATACGGGAGGGAAAATAAATGAAAACATTCGACGAAGCGGGGATTCCATGAACGTCGCTTTGATCTATGTCAATGAGGATATCGAGGCGTTTGGTCTGCGGTGCATCTCTTCCACGCTGAAAAAAGCCGGACACCAAACCAAGTTGATTTTGCTGAAATCCAAAGAGGACCGTTACTCCGGGAAAACGCTGGCCGAAGTCGCGGACTGTATCCGGGGCTGCGAACTGGCAGGAATCGGCTGCTTCTCGAGAGCTTCGGATAAAACGATCCAGGTGCTCGATGCAATCCGCCCCCTTGTACGAATGACTGTCTGGGGAGGAATTCACGCAACGTTGAATCCCGGAGAATGCGCCAAACATGCCGATATCGTATGCCGGGGTGAAGGCGAAGGATTCATGCTCGATCTGGTGGATAGGCTGGAAAAGGGCAAGCCGTGGGGCGACATCCTGAACGCAGCCTTTTACAAAAACGGAAAACTGGTTATGAACGTCATCCGGCCCCTGATTTCCGATTTGGACAAGCTCCCGATAATGGATTTCGGTTCTGAGAACGAGTACCGCTTGCAAGATCGGCATCTCGCTCGAATCGATCCGGCCACGGACAGAGCCGATATGGTTTCGTTCAACGGCACAAGGGGATGCGATTTTTTCTGCACATACTGCTCGAATGCCAAACTGAAGGAATTGTACTTTGCCGAAAAACGGTACGCTCGCAAACTCAGCGTTGAAGAATACATTCACCGGCTCGAGGAATTGAAACGAATTTTCCCCGGTGTCAAATGCTTCAATTTGTATGACGAGGATTTCTGCGCCCGCAAACCAGAGGAAATCAAGCAATTTACCGACGCCTACGCCAAACGCATCGGCGTCCCCTTTGAATGCATGGTATCTCCCGTCATGTTGAATCAGGAGAAAATGGATTGTCTGGTTGAAGCCGGACTATGGCGCATCAACATGGGTATTGAAAGCGGAAGCGAACGGACCAAAAAGGAAGTGTATAACCGCCACATGTCGAATGACAAGGTGATGGCGGCTGCACGAGCCATCAACCGGCATCCGCACGTGATTCCCTACTATTTTTTCATTATCGGCAATCCTTATGAGACGGCAGAAGATCTGCTTGCGACGATCCGATTCATCCGGGATCTGCCGTATGCTTTCTTTTTAAGAACCTATAATCTCATCTTTTTTCCGGGTACGCTTTTATACGACGCTGCGGTCCGCGACGGACTGATCGCCGGTATCGAGGACAGTGGATACGATCTGGATTTCCTGAGTGGATTGAAATACAGCCGCCACCTCTGGAAAAAGAAAAATCTGTATTTGAACGGATTGTTGTATTTGATGGACGGGCAGGTCGGACGCCAAAGACTGGAATTCGTTCCGAGGAGCTGGGTGAATTTTCTAATCCGCCCCGAAATCATCGACTACAATGAAAAACATCAAGGATGGATCAAAGGCCTGATCCGTTTTAAAATCTCGGTTTTCAATGTACGTCATACCATTGCGAGCCTTATTAAATCGTGGCTCAAAGATCCGACTTCGGTTTATCATATCAAGAAAAAATTGACAGAGGGATTCAAGAGAAGTAAATAGAAGGAACCAACGGTCTATCAAGATTTAAATTCGCACAGAGGCTCTGCCTCTGTGCATGGTATTAGAACAAAAAATTGTTATTCCGGCACAAGCCCGGAATAACAATTGATTAGATAAAGTAACGGCCCATTATTATTAATCAGCAAGTCTTCAACCTAACCTGCTGCGCCATTTCGAATCATCACAAAAAAAAATGTTTATCCTTGAATTTTATCTCACCATCATTTATATTCCAATAATTGCGAGAGATATCGCGATACCTTGTTTCCATCCGATATGAACAGATTTTCAGATTTTAATAAATGGAACTAAAACAGGAGCAAATAACATGAAAAAGTGTATTGCATTTTTCCTTCTGATTGCCACATTCGGCTTTTCTCAGGATATCAGGGTTGCCTGTATCGGCAACAGCATCACAGCAGCCGGCGGTCTTGATTCATACCCGAATCAGATAGACCACCTTTTAGGAGAAGGGTATGATGTTCGGAATTTTGGCGTTAACGGCAAAACCATGTTGAAAAACGGGAATGATCCTTATTGGAATACAGAGGCATTTTCCAATGCTCTGGAATTCGAACCTGATATCGTCACCATTATGCTCGGCACCAATGATTCAAAGCCTGTCAATTGGGACCCTTTTCATGATGAATTCGAGGATGATTACAAAGCGATGATTGATACGTTTCAGGCCTTGCCGTCGAATCCGGATGTCTATCTTTGTATTCCTGCCAAGGTTTTCGATAACAGTTATGATATTTTAGATTCGAATATTGTCAAGATCAAGCTGATCATTGAACAGATTGCCGCCGAATTGAATCTGCCGCTCATTGATTGCTATACTTTTTTCGAAGATAAACCTGAACTATTTACTGATGGTGTTCATCCCACTTATACAGGGATATGGGAATACGCCAAGATGATTTATCTTGCCATCATAGGCGAAGAAGGACCCGCCACAGAAGTGATTCAGGATATCAACCTGGCCAAAGGATTGCCTGTTTCAATAGACGGGATTGAAACGTATGCTCCCATCACGCAAATAACGGACAGGGATTATTTTACCAGTTACCCAATCGAAAGCGGCTCTTTTGTGGAGCTGACACTCGAACAAGCGGCTTCCATTGA
>CAZTZL010000024.1:0-10004 GCA_964617625.1 uncultured bacterium | reverse complement strand
GGACTGAACTGGGCACTGAAATCGATGCGGAGTCGATTTCTGCCGTATCTTTCCCGTTTAATGCGGTCGATGCTCAATATGTCAAAATCACGTTTAACCACGAAGAACCGGATTTTAAAGTCGCTGAAATCAGTGTGCTTCAGACGGCGCAGGTTCATGCGCCTGCAATCACATTCGTTGTTGATAAAGTGAGCACCGTGAAACTTCAGTATTTTGTGGATATTTATGCCGCTACTCAGGATGCGCCGATTCGCTACTGCTATCAGACGAATGATGGACCATTTAGCGGTGGCACTCTTTATCGGGCGGATTCTACTTTTCAATTTAAAACCAGTGTCACAACGGATACGCGAAGAGCCTATTTTACGATGGCTTATGACAATCGAATTGAAGCCATGTCTGACACATTGGATGTGTATTATAATACAAATACTTCAGTCCGGTCCCGGGAAACAGAATTTCCTTCACAATTCCGTTTGCACCAGAATTATCCGAATCCATTCAATCCATCAACTGTGATTGAGTATAATTTGGATCGCCCTGCTCATGTTCATCTTGCCATTGTGGACTGTACAGGAAGACTGGTTCGGGAGCTGGTGAACACGCATCAAGCGGCCGGTTTATTTCGTGCTCAATTCGATGCATCAGGATTGTCTTCGGGTTTGTATTTTTATGTCCTCGAATCGGGGAAGCAAAAGATAACGAGAAAGATGGTGCTGATGCATTGATATTATTTATTTAAGTTTAATTTAAATTTGGAATAAGGGAGGGGGGGGTGAGCGATTGCTGTTTTTGATTTACCCCTTCATTCTCGCAGAGGCTCCGCCTCTGTGCAGGCTACAAAAAGGCTTTCGGATTCCATCGCTTTATAACAGAAAATCCGAAAGCCGCTTTATTCTAACGTTCCGCCATACCGATTGTTATTTTTACGGGATGGCTTTTTGAAGATGGATGAAAAAAACAGACTGGATTAAAATCCCAATCCAATCGTGATTTTTTGAATGTAATTTAATACACCGAAATCATGATACGCATAATCCAGCATCAATCGCACACCGCCCAGAGAATAATTCAATCCAGCGCCTAGGCTCAGCCCTTCCTCGGACTCATCGTTGAATAGCGATTTGTAACCCGCCCGGATCGAGAACATATTATTGAAAACATATTCGCACCCGACGTTTACATTTTCATAATCGTCATTTGGATGCAAAGCGTCCACTGCCAGTATCAGGTTACTATTCCCAAATCCCTTCAACACGTCCATTGAAATCCCGACCCGGAACAAGAGCGGAAGGTCGAAGGCGTCCGTCTTCAAGTAAGCCGGTATGTTCTCGTTGTTTCCGGATACAGTTGGATCCGGATCCATCTGCGTCTGCATATCCCGACCGCCCATCCTCATCTTGGTGCCATAATTGGAGATGCTCATGCCGATTTTCATCCCATAAAACTGCGTGTCAAACAACACACCGATGTCCAATGCAGCCCCATTGGCCGTAGAGTGGTAAATCCGCTCCTGAATAAATTTCGCCGTCATCCCGATGGAAAACCGATCCGTCAAATTCCGGGCGTAAGATAAACCGAAAGCATAACTCCCCGCATCAAACATCTCTCCGGTTCCTTCTGGCTCCAGGATCGTCGTCCTCTCCATTTCATCCATGGTCTGGAACTGACCGCTCACGCCAATATTTCCGAGATTGCCCAGATTCACAGCCACGCCTGCATAGCTCATGCCAATATCCGCAATCCACTTCGCGTGGCTGAACACTGCTTCGTTCCCCTTGATCCGTGCCAAGCCGGCCGGATTCCAATACATCGCCGTGGCATCTTCAACCACGGAAACATAGGCGCTGCCCATCCCAACGGCACGCGCGCCGACATCCACTTTTAAAAATGTCGCCGCCGTCGTTCCGGTCTTCGTGACTTGCTTCGCCCCGAGCCCGGCCGCCACGGCGATCACTAACAGGATGCTTAATTTATTTCTCATCGTCCAGTCTCCTTATTGTTTCCTGGATACGGGGCCCGCTTTACCAGACCCCGTTCCGATCCTTTTACTTGATCACCGCGAATTTGCCAATCTTGGTTCCCAATTCACCTGCATCGACGTGATACACATAAACACCGTATGAAATATCCAGCTGATCCTTGGAAAGCATGTTCCAGATTTCCGTACCATCAGTCCAGCTCGGTGCATTATGATTCAGAGTCGCCACCAGTTGGCCGCTGACATTGAAGATGCGGATTGTGCAAACCGGCGGAAGATGGATAAAGTGCAGCTGACGTTCACCTCGTCCGTCCGCATAGGGATTGGTTGGCTCCCATCCGTTCGCTACAATATAGGGATTCGGTACCACCTTGATGTTGGCCATCGACGACTTGGCAACCGACTCATCCATGGACTCACCGTGCATGGTGAATTCAAACACGTCGTGCGACAGGAAGGGTTTGAACATCCGGATCTTTAGCGTATCGCCGAAGGTTGGATTGCGGCGGGTCGAATCGTCCTGTGTGCGCTTAAGATAAACGGCCAGACTTGGGAGGAGTGTATTATTCTCGTCGGGATTCAAGATAAGGATTTCATCCTGATATTTTTTTGTACGGGAAAACTGGCCGTCGTTCCCGTCATCATCGCGAAAACCAAAAGGTATTTTTTGTCCTGTTGCCGCATCCAGTACGGTAAAATTAACGCCCATTGCTGTTAGCGGCTTATCTTTCCGGATGCAGGCAACCGAGCTGTCGAGCACTGCGGCGCTGTCGCCGAAAACAATGTCCATGTCGCGGGATATCGGGCTTTCCTTTTCCGTATGGAAATAATACGGCGCAACACTCACATCGAAAATGCCGCTGTTGTTAAATCCCGTTTCGGTCTCGTTGATCGAGAGGGAAGACTCGTTTTGGAGGGACAGCTCGAATCCATCCATCATAGGAAATTCGATTTTCAAACTGTCCATCTTCAATCTGCTGATCAAGGTATCAGGCGAATCCGGATTCGTGACGTCGATGAGGCTCATGTTTTTGGTATACAACGTATCCGGGGCGTTGTCAGCGAAAATCAATGTATCCTCAAACGTGATGTGGTAGATGTGGTCATCCTTAACATCGGCTGGATTAATCAGGTTCAGCGTCACAATGCCCGAGGCAGTACCGCCGGGCAAGAGATGCAGCTCATCCATATGTCCGGGCACGAAACCCGCGGCGGGGGCTTCCGGACGCACCACAACCACGTTGGGTCCTTTCTCCTGAACCTCCCCGTCCTGACCAATGGAAATGAATTTGGTGCACTCGGTGGGGGGAATCTGTTTTCCGATATCCCCGCGGTCGTAGGAAGTGACAGCATAATAGTATTTGAATCCGTTGACAGCCGTTGTATCTGTCCAGGAATGACGGAGTCCGGTGTCGTCCCCAAGGTAGAATTGCACACCTTTCACGGGGATTTCAGCATATCCCATAATACCGTTGGCCAGATCAAACTGAGCCATGGGTTTACGGTAGATCACTTCCCCAAGTCCGGAGGTGATCGGTATCATATCCTTCCAGGACGGATCGGTGGAACGATAGATCCGGTATCCCTCGAAATCATCCCCCGTGATAGGATCGACCGTTTTTTCCGCAAAATCGTCCCAAAACAAAGTGACGCGTTTGTCTCCGGGCACAGCGCGCACGCTCGGAATGTTCGGCGCCTTGCAAAAGTTATAGTTTTCTGAGTAACCTACGTTCATCCAATGCTTGTTGATTAAAAGTTCGTCGTAATTGGTTGCAAGCACCAGCCCTATTGAGAACCTTTGGATATCGCCCGGCTTCATTGGAAAATACCCACAACTCCAGAATAGCTCGACGTTGACATTCATCATTCTACTATCAAGCTTTCCGGGCCGACATTTTTCCCAGACGGCCTCATCGTCATCATGACAGAACGTATTCCATTCGTAGAGGCTAAAGCTCGTCAGTCCCAGCATGTCTGTTTCGTCGATATCCGTTTTATCGAAATGGGGTTCACCGAAGGTCGGAATTCCGTCTCCTTCACCCGGATCGTGGGTAAAAGGTGCCCCATCCTGGCCAAGGTCGTCCAGCGTGACGTCCCAGTCGCCGTCATTATCGATACCGTCGTCACGGCGCTCGTCAATAAGCGGATTGGTCAAGCCGTCACCCGTGAAGTAATTGATGTATTTCAGTCCGTTGTAGAGGTACCGGTGATTAGATGCTCCGTATTCGCAACCATTGTTTTCGTCGATGATTCCGTTCAGATCATCGTCCACGAGATTGTTCTGAATTTCCTCAATCGTCTTTCCTGGCCAGAATTTGTAAACCAGATTTTCGTATTGAATCCGGAGGGTATCGTTCGGCATGGTGGTTTTGGTGCGTTTAAATGTTTTGTAGTCGATAACAATAATCGGATCGCCCGCATTCAGGGTTTTGGACACGAACATATTCTTCGAGATTGTGGGACCGGGGCCGTTCTTACCATCGCCGTCGTTGTCGATGCCATCCCACGAGTTGCCCGGGCTTTCCAAGAACGCGCAGCCGATATAACCAACGGGAGTATACCCCCCGCCACCAATGTTGTCATAGTCCCACATATAGGTCATATCTTCAGCCAGATCGTAGGCACCGCAATCATCGCCGGCATCACCCGCTTTCGATGTTGAGCCTATGTTATTACCGATCTTGTACGCGAAGGCCATTTTATCGTGATGATAGGTGCCGACGTTCTCGATGTCGAACAGCATGAACAGAACGTTTTGCACCAGCGCGTTAGACCACTGAAAACTCCTAGCCCACATCCGCATACCCAGACCCTTTCGGTCATGGTCGTTACTGTCTGGATAGAAATTGAATTCCTTATTGTTGTAATCGTCGGCGACGAAAAACGCCTCCTCGTCGGCGTTCAACTGACCCTTGCCGAAATACCCGTTCCACTTGCCCTTCCAACCCGGATCGACCGGATCGTCAGATTTATCTGGCCAGGACTCCGGCCATGCATAGGGCCACTTGCTCATGGCGATAGAGGAATCCATCGGATTGAAAAATCCGGGGAGAGGCAGGAATGTCCACCATTCGCCGGTAAGAGGATCGACATCTCCCCTGGAATAGTTACTTGAGCTCGCCGGGGTGGTGGGAGTTCCGTTGCTCATAACCGTCGAACTGATGTGTTTCACTTCACCGTTGGCGTCGATCACCTCGGAAACCACCCACTCGTCGCCATCAATGAGCCATTCATGACCCGAGTTGATCGGCCACTCGCCAGGGATGGCGCCCGACCAAGCTGGATTGGCATTGTTGCATCCGTAGGTGCCGTCGTTAAAGAAGGTGGTTCGGATTTGATTCCCTGAGTGCAGGCCCTTTTTCATGTTTTGAAAATCGCCGTGTAATCCCTTCATCGCCGATTGGGCCAACAGCATGGGTGCCAAACCCATAATAAAAATACCAACAAGTGCGAAATTGCGTTTCATGATCTGCTCCTTACTGTTTTAAAATCCAACCGACAATCCGGCCTGAACCTGGCGCGGCGCCGAATACCAGCTTGGTTGTTTAGCCCATTCCTCGACCGTACCGATCCGCAAGGCGGAGTACCCTTGTTTATTCGGATCGATGGTCGATGTCACGTCGGCCTTTCCCGTATCTCCGTACACGACCAGTGCGTCACGGAAATCGAAAAGATTGTACACATTGACGAACACGTTCAACCACAGCTTTCCGACCTGGAATTCGCGGTTCACGGTCAGGTCAATGTTTCTCCTTATCGGTGTGTACTCGCTGTTATAGGCTAGCCCAACTGCCTCAACCGCTCCGATGACCTCACCCGAACGGTTCGCCGGAGTGTACGGCGTTCCGCTGGTCAGCTGCCCGATCGCCGAAACCGTCCACCGTCCTAGCTGATACCGGACCAGAGCATTCAGGGTGTGCGGTTGGTCGAATCCCATCGGGATAAGCGCGAGCCGCTTCTGCTGATGGTTGGTGTAAGCTGTGTAAGCATCCGTGGGACTGGTGTAGGTGCCCTCCGCCTTCTGGTACGTGTAATCAACCCTCACCGACAGGTTGTTCGCCATCCGCTTATCGAGTTTAATCGTAATGCCTCTCACGTTTTCGTAATCCATGTTCATGAACATGACGTATTTGACTGCGGGATTGTAGGTCTCCTGCAGCGGCGTCTGGCCGACCCAGTCGCGCACATCCCGATAGAACAGCGATACATCCACGCCCAGATCCTCGGTCAGCTGCTGCTGGAGACCGATTTCATACTGGATTGTCTTCTGGGGTTTGAGCTCGGCGTTGCTGAAAACGAAGTTGCCGCCACCCAGACCCAGGTTAAAGTCGGGGCTGCTATAGAGGTACTGAAAATCCGGAATCTGTAAGAAATGGCCATAGGAGAGATGGATGACACCCTTGTCCGTAATCGGAAAGGACAGCCCCAGCCGCGGACTGATTGCATACGTAGCCTTGGCCTTTTTCTCCATAATGGCTCTGCGCTCGGCGATAGTTAAGGGTATCCGAAGCGAATCGGGATCATCCGGATTTTTATAAATGTGCTCTGGCTTCATGGGTGTGTAAATGCTCGGATCCGATGGATCGGCAGGAACCACACCCCTTGAGTCGAAGTAATCAAACCGGACGCCGAGATTGACAATCAGGTCTTTGAGCTCGATTTTGTCCTGAACGTACGCTGAGAACTCGAATGGATTTCGTGTATAAATCTTCCGTTGCACGCTCGAGAAATCCGGCACATCCGGCTCGAATGGGATGATGGCCTCGCTTCTCCCCGGTTCGGTTTTAGGCACGATCGTGTAGGAATTGAGTGTGAGTTCGTAAAACCGCGCCTCAATGCCGGTCTTGATTTGATGGACTTTATTAATCTGGCTGGTCAGGTCGAACTTGCTGACCCAATAGGCCGTGCTTCGCTCATAATGGTCCATAAAATTCCCGCCGTCGTTGAAACTGAAACCGGTCGGCGCAGCATTGTACACATCTGGATCCACGTATCCGAGCGGGCCATTGGGATCGGGGGAATACACGCTGCTGGTGCGCCCTGTTGAGGAGTCCGTGACCACGCTCGATAGGTAATTCGGCTTCGCGTACGGATTTTCATACAGGTACTCTTTGTATTCACTGTAAAAACGGTTGATCCGGAGTTCGTAGAATGTTCTCGACGACAGCATATGATTCAGTGCAAAGATATGGGTTAATCCGTTTCCCTTCTGCATGGGGACTCCGTCTGGAGCATAGGTGTACTCCTTGGAGTATATTTTATCATTCTTCCAACTGTTCCAAAAGACGTTGTATCTGGCGATAAGGTTATTGGTGATTTTAAAACTCAGCTTCCCCTGGGCAGAGATTCGTTCATACGGATTCATCGACACGAATGAACTGTCGCCCGCATAGCCGTATGGCGTGAACCACTGCCGGCCGTAAAGGTAACCTTCGTTTGAAATGAACCGGCCATTGGTGAAAAAAGTCAACTTTTCGTTTGTAGACGGAACCGGACCGCTGAGATTGCATTCCACATTGTAAATCGGATTAAATTTCTTCAGCGGATTCTCAAGCTCGCCCTCGGCTTTTTGAACGCCTGTCACGGGATTGGTTGTGACATCCACACGCTTGAGCAGACTGAAAGCTGGATCCGAACTCATGTAGTCCCCTACATAAGCGGTGATTTCGCCAGTGAGTTTGTCCCCACCCTCTTTTGTGATTACCTTAACGATACCTGACATCGCCTGCCCGTATTCGGCATTGAACGTTCCGCTCACCACCTGGAGTTCCTGGATAGCCGAATTCTCCACCGTCACTCCGCTCGATCCGTTGAATACGTCCGTGGTGGACACACCATCCACCCAGTACGCGATCTCGCTCGAACGGCCACCCCGAATGTGCATCTGTCCACCGGTCCGGACAACGCCGGCCTGGAGCTCGAGAATATCCTCCATGCTCTGTACCGGAAGATCCTTGATTTCCTCCGCGCCCACACTGGACAGCGACGACGTCATGTCTTTCTGAACCAGAGGACGTTCCGCCACAACGGTCACCACCTCGTCTGTCTCGATCACCGTTGCTTCAAGTTCGGCGTTGAGTGTCGTGGTCATATCAATCGATAGTTTCACATCCTTGGTGATCAGGGTTTTATAGCCGATCATACTGACTCTCACGGAATAAATGCCCGGCTGAATGTTGATAATCATGAAATTTCCGTGCATGTCGGTCATAGATCCCACGGATGTACCGACCAGGAGCACGTCGGCTCCGATCAACGGCTCCTTAGTGGAACGGTCGATCACCGTGCCCACGATTTTGCCCGTCGTACCCGCCGTGAGCCAATTCGCTCTTGAAAGCAAGCAGATCACCAGGCTTGCCATAATCCATAGATGGCGGTTTTTCTTCATAGCTTTAATCCTCCCGATTAGGGTGTTTGGCACTGATTAAATTTACCAGAACCAAAGCCACATGAAAAATATTTTCTTATTTCAACAACATCATCTTTTTCGTCAAGATTGGCTGGCCGTCGTTCTGCATTTTACATAGATACAGCCCGCTTGAGAGATTCGAACCGTCGAATTGAATACTGGACTGGCCCGCATCCTTCACTTCATTCAGGAGTTCGACCACTTGTCGACCGAGCATGTCGTAAACGGTGATATTGACTCTGGATCTTCTCTGCAAATTGAAGGAAATGGTCGTGGTTGGATTGAACGGATTCGGATAGTTTTGCAGCAACCCATATCCTTGGGGAAGATTGGCAATTGGATTCTCTACGGCGGTGGTACCTTTCTGGAAAAGGAAAAGAATTTCATCGGAGGTTAAGATCCGGTTGAAAATATTACATTCCATAATCATCCCTCTCCACGTGGCATCACCGTCATATCCACTTTTGCACAAATAACAATGGACAGGCGCGAGGCCATCGATTGTATTGCGTGCTTGTAAAGGCGTGCGCCCTGTCTCTACACCATCAATATATAAAGCGATTTCTTTATTGTCCAGGGTGCTCACCATGTGATGGAGAATGCCGTCATCGTACTCGGGACCGTTTGCACCGTCTTCACCCTGATAGGCTGTTTCAACCCAGCAGGAAATGGCAGTTTTGCTGACATTGTCGCCTCTTGCGGGTGTCATGAAATAGCCATTGGTACCCATACCATTCTCCGTGTTCCCAAAATAAAAAAACATGTAATAATTAGTGTTGGAGTCTGGAAAGGACTGGAACCAAATCTCGCAAGTAAATGCGTCGTACGTGTTTAAAGCAACATCCTCGGGAATCAAATCCAAATATTGGTTCAGTTCAGCTGTGACGAGGGCTCCATCTTGAATCACGGCACCTCCCATCAAGTAGCCATTGGCGCCGCCGACATAATCGTTGGCCGTCCCGTCCTCGAAAGTCCAAGAGTGTTTGAGATTCTGAGTGCCGGGATCAACCTGAGCAAACAAGCTTGCCGTCAATATCAGAATAGATAGCAGCAAGTAGGTTAGCTTTATTTTCATTTTGTACCTCCGCTGAATGTTAACGACTGAAATATTGAATACATTATTTTTAAGATAACCTAGCGTTGTGTAACCTTTAGGAATTTCCTTAGAATTGTTGTATAAAAAATAAGAGGAAATCCTAAATAGTCATATATATAAAAAACAAGATTAAATTCATTGGCACATTTTAAGGCAGAACTCATTCGTTTCATGAACTTTTATAACGATGTCCGCCATCGTAATCATTGAAGGATCAGACACCTGAAGAAGGTTTCAGACTATATTTTAAATTTTAAAAGTTTAAAAGACTCGATGAATTCTATCGTTTATTATAATGCTTTAATCAGTAGAATAAAAGCCACTTTCAACTTTTTTTTAACCAGATTGCGCAAACAACCAATGTGATAGTACTGTATTAAAATTGTACGAGACAGAATGATTATTGGCTGTTTGTGTTGATTTTTAAGCGGCAACCGGGCTGTTTCGGATTTAGCCTGATTACGCAGAGGAAAATATTAACGCGGCTGATGCAATTTTCGGAATTCACGCAAGCCGAT
>CAZTZL010000023.1:0-41843 GCA_964617625.1 uncultured bacterium | reverse complement strand
TCTCTTCCTGTCCAGTTGTCCAGCATGAAAGCTTCCGCCAGCCGGAAATCGGGCATCACATTGACCTGGCAGACCGAAAGTGAACTCAACTGTGCGGGTTTTCATGTATGGAAAAGTGAACAGGAAATTTCCGGTTATCAAAAAATCACATCGACTCTCATTCCGGGCCACGGGAACACCTCGGTTGCCAATCTGTATACCCACATCGACAGAGAAGTCGAAGATAATGTGATTTACTGGTACAAGATTGAAGAGATCTCAATGGATGGAAAAAGTATTTTTATGGGCCCTGTCAGTGCAACAGGAATCAAACCTGTTCCAAGAGAATTTGCGCTCTCCCAGAACTATCCCAACCCGTTCAATCCCGAAACCACATTCGGCTACCAGCTTCCCGAAGAAACGGACGTTTTGATCTGCATCTATAACACTCTCGGGAAAAGGGTCAAAACATTAGTGGACAAACATCAGGAAGCGGGCTATTATACCGAAACATGGCAGGGGCTGAATGAGGATGGCAGGAAGGTTTCCTCGGGTATCTATCTTCTGAGTATTGAAACAAAAGAGTATCGCAACGTTAAAAAGATATCTCTGATGCGATAACAATAAAATAGACGACAATGAAAAGCCGATTCAATCCCGAATCGGCTTTTTCCTTTTATGAATTATTTCCTCTCCCTGAGGGAGAGGATTAAGGAGAGGGAAATAGTTAAAAGAAATTGTGAAATGACTGTGAATGATCACCCCTCCCTTCCTGCCTCACTCCCCCATTACCTTGATGACCAGCCGCTTCTTTCGCCTCCCGTCGAACTCAGCATAGAACACCTGTTGCCAGGGACCAAGATCGAGTTTACCGTCGGTAATGGGAAGAATCACCTGATGATGAACGAGCAGGCTCTTTAAATGGGCATCCCCATTCGTCTCTCCGGTGCGGTGATGGCGGTAGTCCTCACGAAACGGGGCCAGTTTTTCCACCCACTCGTCGATATCCTGCCACAAACCGGGTTCGTGATCGTTCACAATCACGCCTGCTGTGATGTGCATCGCCGACACCAGAGCCATTCCCTCCTTGATAGAACATTTGGATACGGCTTCCTCGACCTGAGAAGTGATATTGATCAATTCCCGTTTTGTTTTCGTATTAAAATAGTGATACTCCGTATGAAAACGCATGTTTATTGCCTCCAAAATTGCTCGTTATATTTTTGACAGATGTTTCCGTGTGACATTAACAATCATAGAATGTAACCGTTTATTGCTGGCAACCACATTTCCGGAATCCATATAAGTGTTCTGCCCGTTGAAATCAGAAACTACACCTCCCGCTTCTTGAACCATCAGAATCCCGGCCGAGATATCCCATGATTTCAGCCCCATTTCCCAGAATCCGTCAAAACGGCCGCAAGCCGTGTACGACAGATCGATGGCAGCCGAACCCATTCTCCGGATGCCCGCGCTTTTAGAAAATAGATCCTTGAAAGAAGACTGATACGAATCGATATGAGGCTTGGACCGCCAGGGGAATCCGGTCGCCAGCATGGCACGGGACAGATCGGCCTTCTCCGATACCCGCATTTCCTGGCCGTTCAAAAAGGCGCCTCCATTTCGGACGGCATGGAACATTTCATCACGCATAGGATCGTAAACAATACCAAGCAAAACATCATTTGACAGTAGAACCGCGATAGAAATGCTGAAATGGGCAATTCCCTGAATATAATTTGCGGTCCCATCCAGAGGATCGATGCACCATTGCACCTGTGATCCTTCATCTGTACTGCCCGATTCTTCCGCAAGAATGGAATGATCCGGAAAAGTTTTTTTAATACATTTAATGATTGCCTGCTCGGATTGATGATCCAGTTCACTTACAAAATCGCCGGTACCCTTCAGTCCGATTTGATTCTGCCTGATCGTTCCGAAAGCATTCTTTAAAATGTCGCCTCCGATTTTTGCCGCATCCACGGCCGTTTTTAGCATCAATCCGATCTCATTCGTCATCTAAAATCTCCTGTCAATGTAAATGCCGCCCACGCGGCAGGATGTCCCTGAACTACATTTTTCACATGAATCTGCGCCATCCGGAGAGCATCTGCTTTCGAAAAACCCTGCTCCAGATAACGGTAGAACCGCTTCATCAGAACAGCCGTGGCCAAATCGTCCACTTTCCACAAACTGGTGATAATGGAAGGTGTGCCGGCAAAGATAAACACCCTGGCCAAACCGATAATTTCATCTCCTTCTGTCACCTTTCCCAAACCGGTCTCGCAGGCGCTCAGAGTCACCAGATCACAATTCAGATCGAGATTAAAAATTTCCTGAACCTCCAGTCGTCCGTCATCATTTCCGGACGGAGTCAATAACAATGCTGAAAAAAGAGGGGATTCCGATTCATATGTGGCGTGGCAGGCGAAATGAAGAATATCGTGCAATCCCGCTGTCTGCCGGACTTTCGATTCGGTCACATCGGAACCGAAATAGGCATCCACACGGTCATATGTCCGTTTCAGGGTTTGCACTTCCTTTTCGGCAAAAATCAGATCGAATCGCGGATCGCCCAGATCCGGATTGCTCATGGCCAGCACGGAAGGTTCGTCAGGCATGGATTTTCTTTTCTCCATACAGTACCCCAGAACAGTGGCGCTCGGAACAAGAGAGATGGAATAATCCCCGACAAGGTACCGGCCTGCCGGGTTTTGAAGCGCAGCAAACGGCAGATAGTGCAGTCCTGCGTGTGGAACGATCACAAGATGATGCACAGAGCGAAGCTTGTCTTCAACGGGTTCAATCAGCCAGTGGTAAAGCTCATGCGCTTCCCTGTCAGCGGATAAATTGGCCTGAATCGTCTGACGATACTGTTTGATCAAGTCTAACAATTTGGTTTCATCAATTTCAACCTGTTTTAAAATAACCTCGCCGGATCGAACGAACCAGCAAAATAGAGATTTGGGAGTAACGAAATATTCGATCAGTGCCGTGCTGTCAGGAAGCAGTTTCTGTATTTTCCCCACATCCCAGGGATCGACACTGACGAGAGAAGCTAATTCGGGATTCTCGATCTGCATCTGAACGATCAATTCTTCATAGGTTTTTCTTCTCTCGGAAAGCTGGTTTTCCCAATAGACCTTTTCGTCCTGAATTGTTTTCAGCGGATTATCTTGCTGCAGTAAAACCGAAAGCCGCAACTGCGCCTCCCGAATGGAAAGCTTTGCTTCATTTTCTCTCTTTAGAAAATTACTTCCAAAATGGCCGGTTTTTAATTCCTGATTTCCCAAAAGGTCGACAAAATTTCTGGATTTTGCTCTTTCCGCATAATGAAAAGCTTCTTCCGGTTGATTTATTTTTGAAAGGTATTGGATCAAATCGACATAGAGATCCTTCTTGTCGTCAAAAAATCCCTGCTTCAACTGCTCGACCCGAAGCTCGGCCCGCATATTTTCGACAATTTCGATAGCGTTTTTAAAATCGGTCAGCGATTCACGTTGTTTTCCCATTGAAGCCAGAACCAAAGCACGCTGTCTGTACAGCCTCCATGACAAATCGGGGATGACCAGATTCTGACTCTCCTCCAATCCCTTGTCCAGAACCGATTTGGCCTGAGAGTATTCTCCCCGTTTCGCATAAGCCATACCCAATCCATAATAACCGCTCACGCTACTGCTGCGATCCCCTAACTGCCGGGCAATTGTAATGGATTTCTGAAGCGTGGCTATGCTTTCATCCAGCCGGTTCATCCGGGAAAGAAGCATTCCCATATTTTTGAAATCGTAGGCCAGCCCGCTTTGATATTTCAGTACGCTGTCGATCTGTGTGGCCTGCCGGAACAAACCGTATGCATAACTGTCATTGCCTTCCTGGACAGCGATCATTCCCATATTTTTAAGTATGGTCGCCTGATCAATCTGTCTCATGTTGGAAACAGCCAGATCGAATGCTTCCTGTTCGGTGATCTTGGCCTTTTTCAAATCACCAAGACTCATGTAAATCAATCCCATTGTGGCTTTGCCCATCAACAGGAGTTGACTGTTTCCCAATTTCCCGAAATCTTCAAGTGCCGCTCTTTGAAAGGTCAGCGCCTCCCTGTAATTTCCGGTTTTCCAGTACAGATTCGCCAGATATTGATGCCCCTGAGCGATTTGTGTTGGTTGATTCAATTGCGTAAAAATAGAGATTCCGTCTTCCTGTAAACGGATTGCTTCGGTATATTGACCGATTCGTTCAAGAGCAATTCCCAAAAGCTGGCAGCCGGACGCCTTTTCAAAAAGCGCTTTCTCATTATCGGGAACTGAAACAAGAAAAGAATCGATCACAGAAATCCCAAGATTCAGAAAGGTTCGTGCTTGCCAGTATTCCTCCGATTCAAGAAAAAAACGTCCTTTGATGATATAGGCTCTTCCCTGAGACAAATCATCCCCTGCACGGATATAATATTGAAAAGCCGTGTCCGCCCATTGAATGGCCTGAGTGTAATTCTGATCCGAAGCATACATAAAGGCAAGTTGTTCATAGAGAGCGCCAAGCTGTTGTTCGTCCATTTCCGCTGACCGTACAATCTGAATGATCTCTTTTTGAACAGCCACCGCTTCGTTTACCTGCCCGTTACGAAAATAAAAGGAAACGAGATTCCGCTTCTTCTTGATAACTGATTCCTGATCGGCCAGGACTTCCGGATTTTCGATCTCTTGTTTCTGATAAGCGATGGCCTTGTCCCACATCGCGCCTTTTATGCAGACACGAATGATCTCACTCTGTATTCTCTGAATACTGACCGGATCATCAACAGCGCGGGCCATATCTAGTCCATTTTCAAAAGACCGGATGGCTTCCGGATATTCTTTCGCATTTTCGTAGGCCCTTCCTTTAATAACTGTTGCAACCAGCCGGTCTCTGGCAAAGGCCATGCGGTCTGCCGGACCCATTCCTTCGAATCCGATCAACTGAAAAGCGCCCCAGGAATAAATGTCAGGACAGGTTTTCCGCACGGCAATTTGCGCTTCGGCCAGAGCTTCTATAAGCGGCATTTCCTGAATATTTTGATAAAATGTTTTTAGAAACTGGACCTTAATTTCCCGATCCACCGGCCACCGCATCATGATCACAGAAGGCACACCTGCATAAAGTAAACCCTGAACGAATGTTTGCTGACTCAACCAGTGATGGTTCGTCTTCCCCATAGTAAACGGGAAAAGAACTGCAGAAGCTCTCATATCCCAGGAAAACAATTCTCCCGATTTTATAAATCCATCATGGCCCGGATCGGGAAACAACACAACAGCAGCTTCAAGCGGATTATCCTCGTTTGCCACCATCCATCGTTCCAGCTGAACAATATCCGCGGATAACGCTGCTCTATCGACTTCCTCCTCGGTGGGATTTCCCAGAAGAAGAGTGGATTTTTGCATAGCCTTTTCCATTAAACCGGAGAAAGCTTCATCCATTCGTGTTCCGATCAGAAGGCCGTCCGCCTGGTTGATCTTTCTTCTTTCTCTGGCCAATCGATACGTTAAAAGGCTTGGCGCGTAATGAAACGTGTACAGGTCGGACAATCTTCCGTCCCCGCCGGGTAGCGCTGCGAAAGGCAGCTGCCACAAAATCCCGTCTGGAACGATCAATATTTCCGTTTTATCTTCGATGAACGGTTCCACAGGACGGACCAGCATCCGGTAAAGTCTTTCCCCGACAACATCGACGGCGCTGTCTTTTTTGATACATTGAAGAAACCGATCGACGTCCGCAACCAATGAATCTCCGTTTATTGGCAAAAATGTAAACTGAAGTCTGTCTCTGTCCATTGTCCACAGCAGCGTCCTGTCTTCACAAATTAAATAATTTAAAACACATTTCCCCGCTTTTAGATGTGATTGAACAGTTCCAACATCTACCGGCAGTACGCCGGTAAGGTAGGCAAGAACACCGTCTTCTTCCTGAATCTCATCAAGGAGTGCATGATATTCGTCTAAATATTTGATCCGAGTATTCTTCCATTCTAAGATCAGAGTTTCCCGGTTTTTATTGGATTCTTCTTCGATGATTTTTTGATTCAATTCTCCCAGACGGGAACGGATAAAACGCAGATTTCCCCAGAGCACTTTATGACGCTCCCGTTTCAATACAGGAGGATGCCTGGCAATCAGGTCGGCTTCGAATTTTTGCCTTCCCCTTTCAATGGTTTCCAGGCCTTTTTTGAACTGGCCGCGATTCACTAAGGCTTTAGCGGCGTCGGTGTAGAGGTTCCAGCGGTCGGATCGGTCTGATAAAAATTCTTCGCTTGCTTCTTCTTCGATAGGAAGCGCTTCTAACTGTTCCATACTCTGCATATAGAGATCAACCGGATCCGGAAGTTCCTGCATTTTATCAGCGGAGAGAATTTTGACTTTTTCGGCAAGGCGCGCCCGGCTGTATTGAATTCTCCAGAGATATTCCTCGGCTCCGCTTTTTCTGAGAATAGCATCGCTCTTTCCAAGGTAATTATAGGCAGAAATATTATCTCCGGCCATTTCACACGCCTCTGCAATATTTTTGTAGAGGATGCCCTCTTCCCTCCACATTCCTGACTTCCGGGCTGCTTCGGCTGCATCTTGAAAATACTTTTCCGCCTGTTTGAGCAGCTCGACTTTGAGAAGTGTTTCACGGATTTCAACACCAAGACTTTTTCCGGATTCTGTCTGTCCCTTGGCCTGGATCACCAAAATGTTGCCAAGTGCGGTATTGAGGTACAGCCGATCACGGTCTCCGCTGATTGAAGACAGCCTGTTTAATTCTTCTTCGAGACAGGCTTTCGCTTCCACGGCATGAGTTACATCATGGCGAATTTCATAATTTGCGATGGCGACATTTCCCAAATTCAATGTATTGATTAACAGGCCTTTGGTGTCTTCCTGTTTTTTACAATATTCACGGGATTGGTAAAAATAATCCCAGGCCTCATCGAACTGATTCAAACAGAAACTGAGCAAACCCAGCCGATTCAAGGTCATTCGCTGGGCCAGCCGATCCTTTCGTTTTTGAAAAATATCAAGACGTTTCTTTTCATATTCGATGGCCTCCGGAAACCGTTTTAATGTTTCCAAACTTTTCCCGGTCAAACCATAGACCAACGCCAGTTCATCGGCTTCAGTAAATCCTTCCGACAGCGCCCCGCCAATCTCTTCCATTCCCCATACCGGAATGGACAATCCCAATATTTCAACGCGAAGATAACTCTTTTTTGCGGGATGAATCGGAATGTTCTGTTTTAATAAAAGTTGTTCGGCTTTTCCGGCATATTTGAGAACATCTTCCGGTTCATCCAAAAGATGATACTGGTAGGCAATATTCCGGTAATCCCTCTCCACCTCGTCCCATCGTTCATACCTGAGATCGCTTTCGAGTATTTTTTCATAAACATCGATGGCATCTTCGTATCTTCCCGCAATATGATATAAAAGAGCCAGCCGGTGCTGTGTCCGAAGCAGATCATCTTCACGGTCCAGTTCGACATACAAGCGAATAGCCGTTTTCAAATATTGATCGGATGCTTCGAATTCTTCAGCGACTATTCCGCAGTGGCCGAATTGCTCGTAAAAAACCGCTTTCTCCAAAAGATATGCAAAAGTAGTATCGAGTTCCAATCGGTAATGATAATAGTGATAGGCCTTCGAATATCCGAATTCACCCAGATGATAGAAATTATTCGCCAGATTTTGTGACAGCATGGCTTCCATCTGCGGGTCCTGTTTTTCATTGTTGAGTTCCAGTGCAGCGGTAAGAACCTCAATGGCCTTTTCATAGTACTGGGCTTCCTTTGCCCGATGCTGAAAGGGGAGCATCCTTGCCAGAAAACGGACAGGGGCCGTAGCCACCCGTTTGGTTCTGCCCCAGAAATCGTACTTTTTATTCTTCTCCGCTGCAGACAATTTTTCAAGCAGTTCGTAATTGAATCCCAGAGTCCGGTAGGGGTAAATCATCCGATAATCTTCAGCCAGAGAAGCTTCCAGAAGTTGATTCGATTTTTTCAGAATTTCAGAAGCCCTCTCCCCCTGATAAGACAAAGCCAGTCCCAGTCCGTACAAATAGACGGGATCAGTGGGATGTTCTTTTAGTTTCTGTTCATATTCCCGGACCACCTCGTTGATCTTCCCGCTTTGAAACATGCATTCGATCAAACCGCGATGTACCCGCACCTCTTTCGGTCGGATCTCCATGGCTTTCAAATACCGGGAGGCTGCAAGTTGGTAATCTCCGGAAACACTCAGCCTCTCCGCAGATGTAAAAAGAAGATCGAACAGAACATCTTCTGCCTCAAACATGTAAGCGCCGCCTTCAACGGTACGATAATTCTGAATGACATCCTCCAAAAGATAGACACCTCTCAGCTCGTCCTGTATCCGGCCGTATGCTTTTGCCTGCAGAATTCTCGATTTGGCATGTGCCCATACAGCTTCCGGAACGATTTCTTCAACTTTCTCGAATTCCCGTATGGCTTGAGTAAACTGTTTGTCATCTGTCAGGGACTGCCCGATTCTTAACTGCGCTTCCGCTTTCAAATCGGGAAATTCCGATGCTTCCTGAACAATCTTCTGATACGCCTTGATTTTTTCAGGAACCGAACCTTTGATTTGAGCCAAAAGCCGATCCGATGCGCGTTTCCGCCAGAGAGGCACGCGATTCAAGTCCCTGAGAACGGCAAAATAGCTCTGTCTTGCCGTTTCTGTCTGCCCTTCGTTCTCCAGCAAATCTCCGATTCGAAGCTGGGCCTGCGCCCGCCAGTGACGCAAATCGTAGTAAGAGCGAACCACCTGTCCATACGCGGAAAAACTTTGTCCATTTTCACCGATCTCACGGTACAAATCCCCAAGTATTATCCATGCCTCTGCTGCGACACTGGGGATATCGGTAAAATTCTCGGCCGCCTGTTTGCACAATTCCATCCGTTCCGGAACGGATAAGCTGGATAATGTAGCCAATTTTAATTCCGCTCTTGCAACTTCTCTCCGATAGACACGGTAATTCTGAGCTACAGATTCCAAGATCATCCGTGCTTCTTCATTTTCCTCAAGAACTTTCAATATTTCCGCTTCCTGCACCATGGCTTTCGCAACCCACGCTGAATCCTGAGGAAAATATTCCCGAACCATTCGATATCCCAAGACCGCCTGATAAAGAGCCGCGGGCGTCGTCACTTCACCAAATCGCGTCATGGCCATAAAAAATTGGCTTTCCGCGGTCTGTCCTCTTCCGGGCAATCCCCCTGCCGGAATCGACCAGACATCCGTACCGCCGTTTCTGCTTGAAGAAAAAACAATCAAATCTGTGCCGTTGAAACAGGGAAAGTTATCGGAGTAATATCCGGATGTGATCTGTATTTCGGGAAAAGTATAGAATGCTTTTTCGTCTGGTGCAAACAATTCCTCAGATGCCAGCGTTTTTTGCCAGAGCGATCCATTGTCCTGAGGGGTGATTTTACCATCACGGTTTGTGTCTCTATTCAATCGGACAAATACGATTCCCTTTCCATCAATTGTCCAGTTTCCTTTTCCTTCAATGGAAGTGCTTTGAATGATTGGATAGACCGGGGTTTCCTCAGCCATCGGCTGTTTTTGACTTTCCGCAGTGATGACATAGATATCTCCGTTGGGATCATCCCGATAGGACGTGAAAAGAATCCAATTGCTGCCCGGCGCCCATTTGGGATCTGTTCCGCCGTTAAAAGTGAGCTGTTTGTTCCGGCCCGTTTTAAGCTCCTGAACCCAGAGATTGATCTGCCCGTCACGATCCGAAGAGAATACGATCTGTTTACCGTCAGGGGAAAAGGAAGGGCTGCGGTCCACGCCTAAATAAGATGTCACCTGAATCGGGTCTCCGACAGGTTCTCCGCTCTTTCGGCTGTCCATTCTGATCATCCAGATATCACCCCGGGCATCCCGTCTCTTCGAGAAAAATGCCAGTTTTTCTCCATCGGGAGACCAGACCGGATAGCTGTCTTCCGCTTGATGGGAGGTCACCCGTATCGTTTTTCCACGGGGAAGTTCCTTGACCCAGACATCAAGATTACCGGACCGGTCCGATGTGAATGCCAGCCATTTCCCATTTGGAGATACGGAAGGTGCAAAATCCACAGCCGGATGCGTGGTGATCTGAATAATCTCGGAAAGCTCTTCAGCACTCCGGACTGTGGAGAAAAAACCAAGTATAAAAAGAAAAAGAATGTACCTTCGAATGGTCACGCTACTTTTTAACCCACTTTCCTTCGGGCTGCTGCACCCAGGTTCCCTGCGGGGAATTTTCCTGATGCATTCGGGCAAAAATAACCAGGACCTCTTCACGGACGGCTTTTTTCAGAGATTCGTTCAATTCAATGACCCGTCCCATGATAATGTCCCGATCCCGATTCTCTTCGTTGATTATTTCTTCGACAAGTTTTTTCGTTTCAAAATCGGACTCGAGTGTTTCCGAAGGCCGGATTTCAAGAAAGCTCTGGTTGTTCTCTCCAACATAACCTTTTTGCTTGAACTCATCGACATCGTCCTTGTTGTACTCCTGTTCGCGAATGGCTTCCAGGACCTGTTTTTTTTCCGGAGAAACTTCAGCCAACGTGTCTTCTGCGGTCGAACGCGTCGAAGCGATCATCCACGTGTCCTCCCGCATCTGATGATACGTACCGATCACCTCGCGCTCGAGAGCGGTTTTTTCTCCTGTGACCCTCACCTCAGGCGCCTTGATGCTGCAACCTAAGATCAGGGAAAAACAGAGTGCGATCAAATAAACAGGGCGTAATCGTATCATAATGGCCTCCTGTGATATTATTATTCTGCCGGTGTTTGAAGATTTTTCAGAAAAAAGGCCAGCGGCAGCCGGCCGTATTCCAGTTTCCCCGGGATCCGGATCGGGGAAAACCATGGTTGAGTGAGCATCAGCGACGGATAGACGTATCCGTGGCGAAGATCGAACGAAAACAATTTTGGTTTCCAGCCCATATTTAAAAGCCTGCGCGTCATCCGTACGGAACGGTCCGAACCGCCGGGATCCATGCTTTCTAACAGAGTACTGGCAAACTTGGGCCCCATTTTTGTAATATAAAAATATCCTTCCAGATTGATGGACCGTTCCAAATCGATCCCTTCTCCTTTAAAAGACATAGTCATGTTGAGTTCTGTTTCCTCTTCCTTCGCAGTCTGCGTTCCTACAAGTGCAGAGGAATTAATCCGCGAGGCCTGCGCCTGAATGGCATATCTTATGTGCTCCTTTTCAAGACTTCCGAGATCAAGCAATATCGATCCGCCCAAATTACCGTCTAACAGATTAACCTGAAACGAAGGAACCTGAATATAACCGTCTGTAATACCCAAATCGATGACTATTTTTTCCATTTGATACCCGGCAAATCGTATCGTATCAACCCGCATTTGTTTAATGAAATCGGAATAGTATAATTGCAGTTGCTGTTGATCTTCATATTCCACCCAGGTTAAAGGATGAAATAGTGAATCGTTAACAATTTTCTGATTTTCCAAATCGTATTTCAATTCGATCGGAATAGACCCGCTGACATTCCGGACAGCCAGATCCTTCCCCATCGCAACGGCAAATCGATCCGCTTCCATCTGGCCCCTGAATTGAATCCGGCTCTGTCCTGACTGAATTGTCCTGGCAGACAGGTGAAATCCGAGAAGCCCTGACAGCTCAAAATCCTGAACAGGGAATACACTTTCTTCGGAATGAAACAGTAGATCCGTTTCCGCACAAAGATTCGGAATCCCGGCCATATTTCCAACACCCAGCATAAAAGAACTGGCCAATCCCAGCGACAATGCTTCCAGTTTCCCATCAAAAATCTTCAGACTGTCCCCGGGGGACAGGTACCAGGAAAAACCAAGCCTGGCATCACGATACGGATCTCTGTTCATCTGCTGAAGGCCAATCTCTCCGATGCGAATATCGGTACGCCCCTCCAATTGATTCAGGTCTCCCTGAAACGTGAATCCGCCATTCACTTGATGCACTTCGACTCCCTGATCGGGAGCGCTCATACCGAGTTGATTTAACAATAACCGGCCGTCGATTCCTAAATCCATCGACTCCCCGGTAAGTTTCGCCTGTATATTGACCTTGAGCTCCTCATTGCCGTAGAGAACTAAACCGGGGATTTGATCTTTGACCGAACCCGGTAAATAAAGAGGCAGATTTTGATTATCCAGCTGGGCACTTGTCAGTTGGCCGGAGAATGTTTTAAAAGCGGGTTGGTATTTCCCGGTCAGAACCGCTTTAAAAATATCAGGGATCGTGATTGAACCGCTGTCCAGAGAGACGTATTGGAATTCCGGATCCGCACTCGCATAAAATCCGGATTCGATGCGAACCGGCGGAGTGGATTCGTTTTCCCCGTCCAGCATATATTGAATTCCGGGTGTTTCACAAGTCAGGTTTGCAGATAATTTTCGCGGATGATCGGTCCTGAAATCAAGCCCTAAATTGACATAGCCTTCGGCTTTTAAATCTTTTGACGGCAATCCGGAGAGCGAAAGTGAATCTGCCTTCACTGTGCCTGTGATATTAAACTGATTGGGCTGCACAGGAAACCGGTTATCATTGTCCCATTCAATCAGGGCGGCTAAGCGGCCCCGAAGCAAATTCATGAAATCACTTTTCATCCGGCCTTGCAGGGGGATTCCATTCTTCCCCAGAGTGGAATATAGTTCAATCGTCGATTCCCCAGATTCGAAAGAGGTGGTATCATCCAACCCGTATTTTAAATTCCCCATTTTAAGAATTGCCGAGGCTTCCCCCTCTTCGAATCCATCCCGGCTTGCTGTCCCGGAAATATCTATCTGAATATAACCTTCTTCGACATCGATTTTTTGAGAGGGCAGCTCTACAGTCAAATCATCGAGTTTCGATTGAATTTGAAAGCTGGCCTGTTCCTGATTTCCACGGACAGTCCCGGCAAGTAAACGGAGTTTTCCGGCCAATTCATTTTGCGGGATTTTATCTCGTAAAAAATCCGGCAGTAAATTCATTAGCGACTGCTCGAAATCCTTTATGTCCAGAATATCGCCGTTCACACCAATCCGGTACTCGATATTTTCTCCCGACCGGAACAGCTTACCTCCGATACAAAGTACATCTTTTTTATCAACAGATAGAGCGATTCTTCCGACCCGCACTGTATCAGCGTAACCTGTGCCGGCAGATTGGATCGACAAACGGATTTCATTTCCTGCCGGTAGATGACTATTCCCAATTGCGATTTCCGAATTCAGGGCCCAGGACGTGTCGGATATTATTTTTAAATTCAAATCCACATCCGGACAAAACGGATAACTCTCTTTTCCTGTATGGTATTCCAAGCGGCCGTTTCGCGTAAACAAATGAATAGTCCCGGATAAATCTTTTGAAGAACGATTATAGAACCTGGGAATATTCAAATCGGAAACATTGAGATTCAATCCGCTGAAGATTAGTTCCTCATCCTGATTCGGATCGGAGAACCGAACCCGGAACCGAAAATCATTCAGTTGCAAGCTGAATAATCCCAATGAAACTGGCAATGGCTTTAACGTCTGACTGGTATTTTCTGCTGTACGATCCGTAGTTTGAACTTCTTCCTTTTTTAGAGAGACCGACGGAATAAGATACAGTTCGGGCGCTTCGATGAGAATCTCTTTAATCTCGATTTTCCGCTTCAAAAGAGGCAGCAATCGAAATTTTAAAGAAAGCTTCCCGAGTTTCAGAAAAACCTGATCTCCCATTTTTTGTGCAGGATCAAATCCTAACTCAACTCCTCGAATATCCAGCCTGCCAAAAGGATTGAACGATAAATCCGCTATCCGAAAATTCCTACCCGTGGTCTGGGTCACCTTTTTTGCTATAAGGATTTTTAATTTAGAAGGGGGATACGCGTATCGAAAAACAAGAGACAGGATGACAATCAGGCTCGCGAGAACAAGGAACATCCAGAAGAGAAATTTTAAAAATCGTTTTTTAAAACCTGATGCGTTTTTTTTTCTGTATTTTGTTTCCATAGTTAGAAAAACGGATTCTCATCCTTGTATATCATGACTTTAAATGCTCGCCTTCTCCCCGCTTGTAAATGCGATATGTTGGATAGGCAAACTCGATATCTGTTGTTTTGTTGAACGCGGAAATGACATTCTGGCTGATCGTATTCTCACTGCTTCTCCGGCGTTTGGCATCAGACAAATATCGGAGAGTCAGTTTGATGCCGCTGTCTTCTATTTTGACATAAACAATAGGAGTAAACGTTTTAAAATAGATAAGATATTCCCGCGCCATCCTGTCGATCTTTTTTCTGACAGTTTCCTGGGGATTGTGGCTTTCTTCCTCTCCATATTTCAAGAGTATTTTTTCGGCCTTTTCCCAGTCGCTTTCAAATGTAATCAGGACTGAAATTTCATTCCAGAGAAATTCAAATCCCTTTGTATAATTGTACAACGGATTTCGAAATATCTGGCCGTGCGGCAAATCAACAACACGGCCCGTGCTTTGATCGCCGTCGACCCAGTTTCCGATTTCAAGCAGAGAGGTTTGGAACAGACGGATATCGATGACATCCCCCCTGACCTCTCCGAGTTCGATTCGATCTCCTGTTCGATAAGGATGCCGGATCACGATGTAAATCCAGCCCGCAATATTTAGCAGAACTTCATGCAGGGCCAGCGCAACACCGGCGCCGACCACGGAGAAAATCGTGGCCCATTGCTGCAGGCTTCCCGCCCAGATTGGAATAAGAAGAATGAAATACAACAATGTACCTGCATAATTCGCCCGGGTCCGGTACTGGTGTTTCTTGGCGATTCCAATCTTTAAAGAATTAATAAGGCTTCGGATAAAATAGAGCGCCAGATAAACCACGCCAAAAGCAAGGACGGATTTCATCAGTTTGGCGATAACCGGATTTTGAAAATATTGGAACAGATCTTTAAAAGCCCAAATACGGACAAGTACAAAACCATATAAAACAAGGACGATATAGGATACCCATTTCTTGAAAATCTGAAGTTTGGATTTTTCGACCTTCAAAGACTGGATAAAACGGCGGCCGATCAGAATCACAAAAAAACAGAGAATGAAAAAAAGTACGGATCGAATCAGTTTACTGACGATGGGTATTTGAAAATATTCTAAAATGGTTTCCATTTTCTTTCTCCGGTTGTTTATGGACCAAGATAAAGAGAACCCTCAAACTTTATTTTTGAAGAAAGTTTGTTCAAACATTCCTCACGGTTCCTTGCAAAAAGCGGACTGATTTCTATTCTTCCCGAAACATTTTTCTCATTATCCCGCGGTATTGTTAATCCGGCGGATTCCAGCCAGCCGCCGAAATAGTTCGAGATATCCCTCCGAACGGATTCAGCAGATGCACTCCCCGTTAATTTCTTTAACGGACTGAATTCTTCTTCGCGAATGATTTCCATGATCACAGATTGTGTCGTATCCTGCAGTGCATCAAATACAAACATTTCGAATTTATATCCGTTGGGCTTTTCCGGATAGACTGTAAGACCTGTATCATCAACATATGGAATTCTTTTATGTGCCACATGAAACTGCAATCCTGATTCCTTCTTTATTTCCTGAATGATAAAATCCCGATTGATCAAATGGATGCCGATACTTCCTGCTTCAAACTTCAGAGTACCATCAGGATTTCGTGATTGCAGCTCTTCTTTACTCATGTCACTGTATTCGATTACTTTGAGTTTCCCTCCCACTCTGATAAAATGACCGATTTTCTCCATTGGATCTATTTTCCGGACCATTTTTGAAGACATTTCCGCTTTCTTTTGAATATGGTATCCGACAAAGATCGGATCCACAAGGTGAATGAGTGAATTATCCACTTGAAAATAGGAAAGCACCTCAATGCCACGTTTTTCCATATCTTCCACTGCACCGCTCTTGACCATTGCTAAAAGAGATCCGCCATGACCATTCGGACTGGTAAAAACATGATCTTTGCCATCCAGAATACACTTCCCCGCTTCGTCCAGCGCAGGCAGCATCTGCTGCTTCATAAAAAAAACATCTTCAGAAGACAAACCGAAATATTCATGCTGTTTAAAAAATAATTTTGTCGCTTCTTCATTGCTTTCGCTTGTCAGAATGTACCAGGGGATAGTGACACTGTACGCTCTGCTTTCCGCTACGATTTTTTCCGCATGCATTTGAAACAGACTCTTTTTCTTGATCGGACTGACCGGATAACATCCTTTCGGGCCTTGATATCCCAAACGTGTTCCCTGGCCTCCTGCAACCACAACGACGCCCAGTTTGCCGGATTGAACAAATGCTTCCCCGATCTTTTTTGCCTCTTCAGCGGCCTTTTTCTGTAACTCTGTTTTTGGAATTGGTATAATTTCAGGAGGCTCCGGATTCAGTTTCAGCCAATCTTTTCTGATCCGATCAAAACAACGATCCCTCAATCTATTTAAATGAAGAAAATCGATTTGTTCGAGTTGTCGCAACAATTTTTGCCTGGAAACATCATCAAGTTCTTCCCACCATCGGAACAGATGGTCCTGCCCTGCTTCGTGTACAGTTTGTATTATCAATTTTTCTTTCGGATTTTTATCCAAGATCGTCATCTGTTTTATCTCAGTCGTGTTTGAATTAATTCGGAGCTTCACATTGAATATTTTCGATATCCGGACATAAATTCTCCCCTTCCGGTTCGGACTGGGGATACCGGTATAGTTTATCCTGATAATTTTTTACAATTATTTCTTTCTTGTCGAGTTTGATCACATACTCCGGAAGAATGGGTACTTTGCCGCCTCCGCCGGGAAGATCGATCACATATGCTGGCACTGCCAATCCGGAAATATATCCGTTGAGGAATTTCATAATTTCGATTCCCGTTTCAACGGTCGTTCTGAAATGATCCGTTCCCCTGACCAGATCGGCCTGAAGCAGATAGTACGGCCTGACCCGCATCAAAAGCAGCTGCTTCATCAGATCGGCTATAATACGGGGATGATCGTTGATCCCTTTGAGAAGAACGGTCTGGCTGCCCAACGGAATACCTCCATCAACCAGTTGACGGCAGCTTTTCTTCACTTCATCGGTCAACTCTGCTGGATGATTAAAATGAATATTGAGAAAGAGCGGATCATATTTTTTGAGTATCCTGACAAGCCCCTTTGTGATGCGCTGCGGTAAAACTGAAGGAATCCTCGTTCCGATCCGGATGATTTCCACATGCGGAATTTCCCTGACCATGTGCAGGATCCAATCCAGTCTGTCATCCGGCAAAAGCAGTGGATCACCGCCTGAAATGAGAACGTCTCTGACCTCTTTGTGATTTCGGATATAGTACAGTCCCGCTTCGATGGTTTGATCGGTGATCGGGTTCCAGTGCCCGATCTTCCGTTTTCGCGTACAGAACCGGCAATAAACAGCACACTCCGACGAGACAAGGAAAAGCACTCTGTCGGGATACCGGTGAACAAGATTGGGAACCGGGCTGTTCTCCTCTTCAGCCAGGGGATCGATCCATCCGGCAGTGTCTTCGATTTCCCGGACGTCCGGAATCACCTGACGCGCCAGTGGTTTTCCGTACCGCTTCACCAGATCCAAAAAATAGGGATTGATTCGAATCGGAAATTGCTTCTCAACCTCTTTTACTGATGAAGAGTTAATATCAAAATGGTGAGACAATGCTTCAGAGGTGCGCACGCTTTTTTGCATCAGTTCCTGCCATGCAGTATGTTGATTCCATCGATTCACTATTGAAATCGATTTCCCATTTTTTTACGTTTCATCATCTATAATTTCACGAATCAGAACCCAGCTTTTAGGCGATTTTAAACTTGTTCCCCTGTCGCAGTACAACTCAAAACACTGCCCTGTATCGACGATAATGCGATAGTAATTTCTATGATGACGTGATCGCCAATCGCGTTTGGGTGCGAGCGGACTGTAATCGTAATCTTGCCATTGTTTCAGTATTTTTACCACCCGATACAGTCGGGAACCAAGCTTGAATGATACAAGATTTTTCCCCGAGTCGAAATCAACCCGCTGAATTTTTTGACTTAAAAAACGATTCGGCACCAATCTCAATCCGAATAGAATATTTTATTCTGCTATCTTGACCTGTGCAAATTTCGAGAAAACCAGAAAATAAAATGTCATGCTGAGTGAAGTCGAAGCATCTCGGATAAAGTAAAAAGACTCTTCGCTGAACTCAGGAAAACAATATCATAAAATTTGCCAGAGATCAATTATGAATTCTTTTTTCCAAAAATCATTCTCAGTTCATTCCGCAACTGCTGTGTCTTTGCCAGTGCGAACAGAAGTTGATCTTCGATCACTTCATTATCCAGTGGCCGAATTTCCCACGCATTTTTAAGTGTCTCAAATGTCCGGTCAGCCTTCTCAATCAGACCCTCTGCCGCTTCCCGGTGAGTTGGAATTCGGTCCCTCAGGGCGACCCAGGGGCCCTGGAAAAAACCTGCTTTTTCCATTTCTTCATTTGAAACAATAGATTCACAACAATGGGCATTCTGAGCCCTCATCTGTTTGTAAATCCGGAACTGTGGATTCCCATCTAAAATATGCACCAATCCCTCAAAAGTCTCATCAAAATCAACGGACTTCGCTTGTAACTCCAGCCACAATTTTTTCACGGGAAATAAAATGTTTTCACTGTTTTCCAGTATATCAATAACATTTTGTATAATAAATACCATCTGGTTATTTGAGCCCGTTCTTCTTTTGGGATAAAAACTTTAAGGATTAAAATCTTTATAGTATTTTTTGATAAACAGAAACAACAACGTGGCCGGCCCACGTTTTGATCATTTCAAAAAACACCCGTGCTTTGGGATCCTCTCTGATCAATTGTATGATTTCATCCACCGTTCTCTCGGTCAAAAATGTCTGTTGAATTCTGTCTTTTCGATTCACATCCCTGTATATGGAAAGAGAAAGCCCATGAGATTTCCAAAAATTTTTCAGCGCTTTAATCGATTCAATAAATTCCGACTGGTCTGCTTCGGACATTTCATAAGTAAAAGTAATCAGGTGCATATTCTCCTCGATGGATCATTTTTAGAAGTTAATGAAAACCATCTAAAAATCAAGGGAAAATTCAGAGGATAAAGAAGAAGGATATTATTCTGATCCGGGAAATAGTCTTAAATCTCCAAACTAATCCCGATCGAAGGTAGAATACCAATGGAACTGCTCGATTCAATTGTATCGTTCCAGAAATCATAGTTCGGTTTCATCGGGATCTTGTAATTATAGATATTCTGAATATCCACGTAAACAATTAAAGTGACTTTGCGGAAGTTAAAATATCGGTCGACTCGGACATCAAGATGATGGCCTGGATCGAGACGAGCGGACAAATACTCTTCTGGCAAATTCTGTATTGTACCTGGATGGACTGGATTTTCTGACGGACGATAAACAGGCGTATACGGAACTCCTGTAAAATAACGGAACTTGGCCGATACTTCCCACTTGTCATTGAAAATGTATCCGCCGGATAGATTAAATATAAACCGCTGATCATACTGGCCAGGATACACATTTCCATCTACTGCTGTAAATTCCGTTTCATTGTAAGCCAGACTAACCAGACCATAGAGCGGAATCTGAGAAAACTTTTTCTGAATGGACAACTCAACACCCTTTGACTGGCCGCGTCCCTCCGAAACCAGTGTAAAATAACCGAAGGATTGGAAATCATCCTCGCGGCCGCCAAACGATGTACCGGTATTGGTCATTACTATATAGTCCGTCACACCCGATAACGTCCCTGCGGGCAAATCGGTATACTCTTTGTAATATCCTTCTATAGATAAACGTGTATCCTCACGAATGAGGAGATCCCAACCGAGCACCCCCATTTTATTTTTCAGCGCGAGCAGATCCTTGTTAACCGGATTAACAACCCACACATAGGATGGCGATTGGCTATATATACCGCCGCTAATACGTAGATTATGCAGAGGATGCGGCCGGTACTCCAGAGACAGACGGGGTCCCAGATAAAACGGCGAGTTAATAAAATCAAAATAATCCGCACGCAAACCAAAGTTGATGGTGAGCTTGGGATGTACTGTCCATTCCAGTTCCACGAATCCGGCCAGTTTGTGTCCCGATGCATTGATGGTAGATTCAGAAGGCAAGCCAAGCTCTGCTATCGGTACCCGGTTCCCGGACCGGTCATAGATTGTATCCGCAAATGTGGTATTGTTCTCATTCCGGATAGCTTTTGCGGATACACCTGTAAGTACATTCAAACGCCTCCCCAACGATTGGTAGTATTGAATTTTAGCAGCGTATTCCCATTCATCCGCATTGTTGCTAAAATATTTCTCTTCATATTCATTTATCTGGCTCAGTCGAAAACGGGACAGGTTCACACTGATTGTTGCATCCATGTAACCACCTGGAAGCAGGCGGCGATAATTCAACCCCGTGATGCCTTTGTACTGGGAGTTATCCAGTAATCCGGCATTGAATACCCTGTTCTCCAGAGAGCTCTGATTACGGTCTACATTATCAATTGCAGATAAGCCGATGATAAACAACCGATCTCTGGGAGACAAATCACAATTCAGCAGAACATTAAAATCTGTATATACTGGGACAAAAGGCAGCCCTGCAGCATTAAAAATAAGATCCAGATAACTCTTTCGAGCTGAAAAAATCATACTGCCATGATTGTGAATCGGCGTCTCAAAACTAAATCCATATTGAGTTGCGGAAATTGTACCTTTTGCCTCGAATTGATCCGGTCGACGTTTAACCATGGTTAACGCAATGACAGAGGACATCTTGTCCCCGTAACGAGCACCGAATCCACCCGTTGAAAAAGTAACATCCTCTACAAAATCAAGATTCACAAAACTCAAACTGCCACCCGTATTGCCCGGTGTCCCGAAATGGTTGATATTGGGCACTTCAATGTTATTGATCAGGTACAAATTTTCAGAAGGTCCACCGCCGCGCACGAGCAAATCATTCCGGCCACCCGCCATGTTGATCGCAACACCTGGCAATGTAGAAACTGTCCTCACAATATCTTCGAATCCACCCGGATACCGCCGGATCTCTTCCCGTGACAGAGCAATAATACTGGGCTGTACATCTGTTTGGCTGTAAAAGTATCCAGCTGTTACTGCAACACTTTCTCCTTCCACAATTTCCGGTTCAAGCTCAGCATTCACAAATGCTGGCGATGCTGTTTTTACAACAATATCCGTCTTGACTAACATCTTGTATCCAATAAAAGTAAATTGGATTTGATAAGTACCGACCGGAATATTCTGGATTTCATAATTACCTGACTCATCAGCAGCTGCACCCCTTTCAGTTCCCACAACAAGTACATTGGTGCCAAACAACGGTTGCTTGGTATCGGCATCAATTACCCGTCCGCTGATCTTGCCTGCTTCCCGTGCAAAAAAAGGTGTACTCATTAAAAACAATAACATGATATTTATTTTGAGATATTTTATCATGATTTCATCCTTCCTCTCTCTATTTCCAAATTTATATAGAGGCTTAACTCGGCTCAGAAATCTTTTAGAATTTTCAAGACATCATTTGGTGATTTAAACCCCGAGAATCGTGATAACTCCTCCCCAGATGAATTGATAATTATAACAGTCGGAAGCCCTTGTATGTTATATTTTTGATAGTGTCGTTTGGTTGTTTCGTTATCCTTGGTCAAATTTAATTTAACCGTAATAAATCGTTTCAACTCGTTTTTTACAAACGGATCGGACCAGGTTTTTTCATCCAGCTCGTGACAGGCCGCACACCAGTCTGCAAAGAAATCGATCAGAATCGGTTTCTTTTCAATTTGGGCTAACTGGAATCCTTCCTCTTCGGATAAAATCCAGAATTTATCCTGGGATTCCTTTCGGATGGATTCCGGCGAATATCCGGCCTTAACCTGATAGTGTTGATAAAAACTAAAGAAAATAAAAAGACTGCCAATAAGAACGGCCAAATAACTCAAAGCCCTGGTCATTTTTTGGGACTTTTTCGCATCCTGTGCCTGAGGAGAAAATATACCAAGGAATGTGCCCAGCACGATTAAAAACACTCCCCAGATGCCCTGATAAATCAACAGCGGCAGTACCGGTTTTAAGAACAGAATGGCTAAAACAATGAGAAGCAGACCAAACCCCTTTTCAATATAGTCTGTCCAGCCGCCCGATTTAGGCAGATTTCTCAGAACTCCTGAGAAGGTTCCGAGGATAATAAATAAAACTCCGATTCCCAGTGCAAACGTAAACAGTAGGCCGAATCCCAGCAAAACGGATCCTGTTTTCGCAACCCAGGCGAGAATCACGATCAGCAAAGGGCCGACGCAGGGAGAAACCACCAGGCCGGCCACCAGCCCGGTCAGATAGGCGCCAATGAATCCCTTTCCCCTTTTCCTCTGAAGTTTGCTCGATATTGCAGAAGGCATCTGTAGAATAAAAAAACCAAGCATAGAGAGCCCCATGAATAAAAATACGGCCGCGATGAAAATCTGGACGATCGGATGCTGGGTAGCGGAACCGAAGAGTGAACCGGTTTTCGCGGCCACTACTCCCAAAACGGAAAATGTGGTTGCAATACCCAAAACATAAAAGAGAGACAGTACAAAACCTTTCAATTTTTTCCCGGCTGCCTGTGCGCCGATCACCGCAATCGTAATCGGAATCATCGGATAGACACAGGGCGTCAGACTGGTCAACAGCCCACCAACAAAAATCAGTATAAAAGCGAGAATGGATCCTCTTTCGAGGGCATGCGTCAGCTTTCCCGCGATTCCCTCGGAAATTCCAATGTTTGATTGACCGGCTGTCTCTTCATCAAGCACAGTAAAAACCGTCTCTACAATTCGGGTCTGTGGAGGAAAACAGGTATCGTCTTTTTCGTCGCACGGTTGATAAATCATTTTTACATGAAGAGATTTTTCCCCGGGCAAAGATTGCGAATCGATTGTCAGAGGCAATTTGATTTCTATCGTTCCGCTGTAGATCGAACCATATTTCGTTTTTATACTATTGGGAAAAACAGGCGAGCCAAATCGGATTTCGTTTAATGTATCGGGAAGGACCTGTAACAATCCGCTTGAAGGATCACTGATGTGAAAACGTGAAGGAATGTTGATGGTTAGAATGAGTACGGCTTCACCACCCTTTTGTATGTTCTGCGGAACGACGTCTGAGTCTATTTTCATGTTCTCGGGAATTTGAGCCAACAGAGAACAGTACAAAAACAGTATCCATAAAAAGATCGACAGCGGCCGTTTCATAATAACCTCTCCGAATTGTCAATGCATGGAAAAGGTTCAGGAATATCCTGAACCCTGATATCCATTTCCTTTTTTTTAACCTTTAAAATTCGGCTCCCAAAGAAAGATAGTGCATAGGTTTTCCTTTGGTGGAAGAATAATCGGTTTGCCAGGCCACATCATATCTCAATAGAATGAAACCCAAGTTCATTCGAAGCCCGAATCCGACTCCTCCCCGCAAATCGTTCAGCCTGGGTAATCCCAAAGATCCTTTGGCAAAAGGTTTCCAGCTTTCATCATTGTCCCATGCCGATCCGACATCTGTGAAAATTACGCCTCGAATATTCTGAAACCCGATGGGCAGGGGCCACCCCAGTATGAGGTACTGCACCAAGGGAAAACGGAACTCGACATTGGCCAAAACAAATCGTGTACCGATCATCTCATAATAGGAAGACCCTCTCAGGGGAGTTTCAAATGTGGAAAAATAGAAGAGGTCTTCCCAAAGTTGATCGTTCGGTATTTCCCGGTATTTATAGTTGACCCAATTCCTCATCCCTCCAAGTAGAAAACGTTGGGGATTTTTTCCTTCCGAAGCCCCGGCGTCCAGTCTGAGCGCCAGAGTATAATCCCGTTTTATTCTGAGATAATGCCGCCAGTCCCCACGGACTGTCCAGAAATCAAGTCCGTATTTATTGCTGATCGACGGACTGTAAGTAACTGTCAGATTGGATCGCCTTCCATTTACGGGACCGGTTATTCCCCAAACCACAGTATCTGTGGTATACCCCAGATTAAGCAGAAGCACCCGCCGTTTGTACAAACTGCCAAGTTCGGTCAAAAATTCGCCGGTATAGCCGTATGGATCCAAATCCCCGTAATCCCGATCGATCCCCAGACCGGTTATCCCGAGATCGATGCGCTGATAACGGTTAAAGGGCCTGGAAGCGTAGAGAGAAATTCCATAATTCCGATCGCGGATATAATTGTAGTAGAGATAGTATCCGTCCGAATAATAGGTGTAGTAAAGATAAGAATAGTGAAAAATAGCCGCACCGATATCAATACGTTTTGGAAGATAAAAATAGGCCAATTGAAAATTTGAATTTTTTAGATTGTAAAAAAGATCCGTGTAGATGTTGATTTGATGGTTCCCCAGAATGTCGGAAAGAACGATCATTGACGATCCCTGCAACCCGAAGAATTGACTGTAACCGGCCGAACCATCGACCCAATCTGGAGTAAATTTAATCTTGTAACGGTGACTCTTGTATTCACCTTCGGAATCCTTATAAGCCGCCGAATCCAAAAAAGTTTTGTTTTCTTTTCGAAACGGATCGATTTCCCCGCGGCGGAACTTGTCTCCAAAAACAAAGTGACGAAGATCCATGGCCAATTGCTTATCCGGTTTTTCGGACTCCTTTTCCTCCAACACAACTTGTTTTTCTTTTCTATCCATAAAAGCCGTATTACGCAAAGTAACCGAACCCGGTTCAATATCGAGAGGATTGTTTAAAAGATATATATCATAGCCGGCATAATAGAAAGAAGCAAATGCAAACCTTGACCCTTCACGAGACCAGGAAATCTGGGAAACTCCTGTTAAAAGGTTGGTAATCGGATAAATGTCTTCCGTATCTCTGTTCAGTATATAAATGTTGTCTATTCCATTCTTGTCCGAAATAAAAGCAATCTTTCTTCCATCGGGTGAATATGCAGGATCTTTTACAATACCCCACTCATTTGTCAGTTTCGCAATGCGTCTGTTTTCGACATCAATCGTATAGAGATCCTGTTTCTTGTAATTATGAGATTGAATCTTGAAATTGGCGGAAACCGGTTCAAGATAATTTTCGCGGTCGGAAACAAATGCGATTTCTTTCCCGTCCGGAGACCACGTGGGATCCATATCACTGAAAATATCATTGGTAATCTGGGACAAGGTTTCATCTGAAAGCCGAAAAGTATAAATATCCGATTGTCCACCTTCCATTCCCATAAATGCGATCATATCGCTGGTCGGCGACCAAGCTGGTGAGAAAATGCCGTCGAGCGGAAAATGAAATGTGTTTGTGATCTTCTCATCTTCGATATTGTAGATATACAAAGCATCTTTTCCGCCAGCTTTTGTAGCAAAAACCACATTTTTACCGTCTGGTGACCAATCCATCCCAGGTCTCAGCCAGTGAAGCTCCTCGAATAGATTGGATCGTTCTCCTGTCACCAGTTTTTTCGATTTTTTACTGTCTATCGTACTCATTAAATAAATATCGATGTAATCGGAACGATCCGAAAGATAAATCATTTTATCTCCTTTTGGAGACAGGGCAGGAGCATTGTTGAGAAATTGTTTTTGCTTTGTATGATCCGTCAGCCGTTTCGCAATATCTTCCGGTTCATCACGATTCTCAATATCCGGCCAGTATGCTTTTTTCAAATACTTTTGCCACCTTTTGCTCAACTCTTCAATGCCCACACCGATGGATTGTTTTAAACCCCGTTCAACATTGCGATGCAGACGAATCTTCGTCAGTATTTCCCCGATTTTGGGGCTCCCGTACTTTTCGGCAATATAATTCAGAACAGATTGTCCTCCCTTGTAAACCATAAAACCATACATTTGCTGAATCGGCGGCACATATCCGTTTAATGTGGCATCTCTCATAAACATATCACTGTCTGTGTCCCACCCAAGGCTTTCATATTCGGCCAGACCTTCTGCCAACCAGAGAGGAACCTGAAACCGAATCATTCCAGAAACCATGGATCCCATCCCTTTTCCATAGAGCATCTGAAACATCACTGCATGGGTCAATTCATGATGAATCACATGCCGGAATTCTTCATAATTTCCCTGAAAGGGAAGCACAATCCGGTCTTTAAATATTTCCGTGAATCCACCGACCGATTCTTCGATCATCGAATAGGTAACATTGGTCTGTTCAAAATCATTGTGGCCGTCATAGACGAGAATCGGAATCCTTTCCTGGATTTGATATCCGAGGTCATGTTTCAATGCCACGTAACTCGATTCCGCAACATCGGCAACAAATTCGGCCAATGCCTTTTCTTCGTCATAATAATAAACATCGAAGTATTTCGATTGTACATATTTCCAGTCAAAATCCTGATACTGTACCTTGTTCTTTCCAAAACTTTGGGCAAAAACAGATTGGCCTGGATAAAACTGAACAAGCAATATTACAGTACAAACATAGCCGATATTTTTTATGGTTCTAAAATTCATAACACTGCCCTCTTTATAAAAAATGGATTTACATATCCGATTCATCTTTCCAGCGTGTAATTCGCCACTTTTCATCCGGACATTTTCGAAAGGAAAAAATGGCTCTTCCGGAAAGCTTAAAATCCCCCTCCTGTCCGATTAAAGTTAAATTAAAACTTTTTCCCAATTCCCCGTTCTCTTCTGTTTCAGATTCGTATAATGTTTCATTCCATACCAGTTCAATTACATCAAAATGCCGGAACAAACGACCTGTTGTCATCAAATCGACATCACGCCCCCATGACACATACTGTCCGGAAGTGCCTTCATAAAAATCATAGTAAATAAACAGAAAAGCGGTATCCAGCAGATCGCTGTACAACAGTGAATCCCGGAAAGTATAAGCGACCTTAAAATTTTGAAGGACCTCCTGCGGTGTGCGTTGAGGTGTGATGATCAGGTCCGAACTTTCCAAAGAACGAATCAGTTTGGGTGCAAACGGGTTAATACAGCCCAGATAACCGGTAAATAAAAAAATCACTATAATATAAAAATATTTCTTCAATAATCCATTCGATGATTAATAACACCATCCATCGATACTGACACCCAATTTTCTAACGTCATTTTACAAATAAAAGTTTCTTCATGCCTAACCGAGTTCTAAACAGTAAAAGGCAGATGATAATCTGCCTTTTATCAGAGTCGATTCATGATCTATATATCCACCTACATGTTTTCTATAATGGCAGCACCATATTCCGAACATTTCAACTTGGTAGCATCTTCCATCTGCCGCTCGAGATCATAGGTTACGCGTTTTTGCTGAATCGTTTTTTCTATGGATTGGACAATCATTTGGGCCGCTTCATTCCATCCAAGATATTCCAGCATGAGCGCACCGGATAAAATGACAGAGCTAGGATTCACTTTGTCCATTCCCGTGTACTTGGGAGCAGTTCCGTGTGTGGCCTCGAACAATCCGATATAATCTCCCATATTCGCCCCCGGCGCCAGTCCCAATCCACCAACCTGGGCAGCACAGGCATCAGAAAGATAATCTCCATTAAGATTGGGCAGAGCGACTACATCGTATTCATCAGGACGTAAAAGAACCTGCTGAAACATCTGATCAGCAATACGATCTTTGATTAACATTTTTCCTTGTGGCATTTTACCATCAAAATCATCCCATAATTCCTTCTCGGTAACTATCTTTTCACGAAATTCATCCTTTGCCAATTCGTATCCCCAATCTCTAAAGGCACCCTCTGTAAACTTCATAATATTGCCCTTATGCACCAGCGTAACAGATGTTTTACGGTGATCAATGGCATATTGGATTGCCTTGCGAACCAAGCGTTTTGATCCTGTAATACTGATTGGCTTAATGCCAATACCGGAATCTTCCCGGATATTTTTCTTCATTTCATTTTTTAAAAAACGAATGACCTTTTTCACATCTTCTGTACCCTGCTCAAATTCGATTCCCGCATAAACGTCTTCGGTATTTTCTCTAAAAATAATGATATTTAGCTTTTCAGGTTGTTTAACAGGGCAAGGCACACCCTGAAACCATCGAACCGGGCGCACACAGGCATACAGATCGAGAAGCTGCCGCAATCCGACATTGAGACTGCGAAACCGTGGAGTAATCCATTCCGCTCCACATTTGATGCATTTTTTTGGTCTTGCCCCATTTTGACCGTCCTGCTCTGCCGAACAGACCAGACAGACATATTTATATCCTCCCACAGGTGTGGTTAAAGGTCCTTTCAAGGCAACCAAATATTCACGAATGGCAGTCAATGTGTCTTCAGGAAGAACACGGTCATTTCCATAAAGTTTGAGTGCGGACAATCCGGCATGAACCTCGAACCATTCGATCTGACGCTTCCCGTTATATGCTTTCCGTACAGCACTGTCCAGCACGGGCCGGGTCGCCCTCCATATATCCGGACCGATACCATCTCCTTCGATGAATGGTATGATGGGATGGTCCGGAACATTGAGTTTACCGTCCTGAATCGTGATTTTTGCTCCCTGGGTGGGCGGAACCAGTTTTTCATAAAGAGCCATATTAAAATTTCTCCTTGCGGGATTTACTTTTTTAGGGACTGCCTTACATACGCCAGCGCGCCTCCGGACCGGATGATCTTAATGTCTCTTCCCGTCAATGGATGAGAAACCGTGATTTCGAGATGTTTCGTCCGATTCAGAACCATCAGGTTTTTATCGTTCAGTTTTGTGACATCGATTTCCAATTGATCTTCCTGCGCAACTTTTCCATAATCGTCCGGATCGACAAACGTGAAAGGCACGATACCAAAATTGATGAGGTTGGCCAGATGAATACGGGCAAACGATTTCGCGATCACTGCTTTGATTCCGAGATACATCGGCCCCATAGCTGCGTGTTCACGGCTGGAACCCTGGCCGTAATTGACGCCTCCGACGATAAATCCCCCGCCTGCCTCCTTGGCCCTTGCAACAAAAGTGGGATCAACTGCATTAAACACATATTCGGAAATGGCCGGTAGATTCGATCGGAGAGGAAGAATTTTAGCTCCTGCAGGAAGAATATGGTCGGTCGTAATATTATCCTCCACCTTGAGGAGCACTTTACCGTTCAAGGTATTCGGCAAGGGATCTTTTACGGGAACCGGTTTGATATTGGGACCCCGGATCACTTCCACATTTTCCGGGTGATCGGAAGGTTGAAGAATCATGGAATCGTCAACAGGAAATGTGTCGGGCATGCGGACCTGCACCGGTTTGATCCCGAGATTTCGCGGATCGGTGATCTCTCCAGTAATGGCCGCTGCGACAGCGGTCTCCGGACTGCACAGATAAACTTGGGCACTCTTCGTACCGCTTCGCCCCAGAAAATTACGATTGAACGTTCTCAAGGTAATCCCGTCCGAGGGAGGTGAAAAACCCATCCCGATACAGGGTCCGCAGACATTCTCGAGAATTCGGACACCGGATGCGACAATGGATTTCCACGAATCATTCTGAATCAGACTGAGAACCACCTGACGGGAACCCGGGGCCAGTCCGGCCGTGACACCGGGATGCACTTTTTTTCCTTTCAGCATCGCGGCAATAATCATGAGGTCCCGGTACGAAGAATTGGTGCAGCTTCCCATGGCAACCTGTTGAACTTTAGTTCCCTGAATCTCCCGGACCGGTATAACGTTGTCGGGCATGTGAGGCTGTGCAATTAAAGGTTCCAGAACCGAAAGATCTATTTCAATGGTTTCATCGTAATCGGCGCCTTCATCAGCTGACAGCGAGCTCCACTGATTTTCTCTCCCCTGTGATTTTAAAAACTTTCGAGTTTTTTCATCACTCGGGAAGACTGAGGTTGTGGCTCCAAGTTCGGCTCCCATATTGGTAATCGTGGCTCTTTCCGGCACGGTCAATGTTTTTACGCCTTCACCCGAATATTCCATAATTCGGCCCAAACCACCCTTCACAGTGAGACGGCGCAATATTTCAAGAATAATATCTTTTGCACTGACAAACGGTTGAAGCTTCCCGCTTAGTTGAATGAGGACAACTTTGGGCATGATCAAAAAAAACGGCTGTCCGGCCATTGCCAGCGCAACATCCAAACCGCCTGCGCCTATCCCGAGCATGCCGATTCCTCCTCCGGTCGGGGTATGGCTGTCCGATCCGAGCAGTGTTTTACCGGGAACACCGAACCGCTCCAGATGAACCTGATGACAGATCCCGTTGCCTGGTCGTGAGAAAAGAATCCCGTATTTTGAAGCCACGGACTGCAGATACTGATGATCGTCCGCGTTCTCAAAACCAGACTGAAGCGTGTTATGATCCACATAGCTTACCGAAAGTTCTGTTTTGACCCGGTCGATTTCCAGTGCCTCAAGTTGAAGATAGGCCATGGTTCCGCTTGCATCCTGAGTCAATGTCTGGTCAATCCGAATAGAAAGAGGGGAACCGGACAGCAGTTCCCCTTCAATGAGATGATTCTTAATTATTTTCTGGGTTAAATTCAAAGCCATACAATCTCCAAAAACAGCCTCCCGATTATCCGTGTGATTCTTTTTCCCGGGACATGGCCTCTCTATCCTTCTGGCTGCCCAATCCAAGCTTGCGAAGCATTTTCCAAACAGCAAAAACATTCACTCTTTCAAAACCGTACTTTTCTGTATTTAGTTCTTTTGACAGTTTGGACGCGCCCCAGGAAGGATTTTCCAGGGCAATACGTTTCACCTTTTCTTCTGTTTCCATGGAATCCGGATCTTCATCAGATGTTACTCTTATATTGGATTCCTGTTCATCTTTCTCTTCTTCTTGATTTTCTTCTTCCTGATTTTCCTCCTCCACACTTTCCTCTTCGATCAAAACACCCTCACCCTTGGTTTTATCGAAATTTCGAATGGCATCCTCAATCGTATTGAATGCTTTAAGTATATAATTGAATTCGAGCAATTCAAAAACTTCGTAAACATCGGGAATCATTCGTGCTAATTTGAGATCCCCTCCGCGCTCCCGAATTCCTTTGATTTCACTGATGAAAATACCCCATCCAGCACTGGAGATATAATCGACATTCCCCAGATCGATAATCACCTGATAGACGCCGGCTTTTAAAAGAGAATCAAGCGCCCGTTCGAGCTCCGAGGACGTGGTGGTATCGATGTAACCACCAACCCGTATGATGGAAATATCGCTTTGCGGTCCGGTTTTTTCGACGGATACCTGTATGCCTTCCATCTTATCAATCTCCTACAGAAATGGGTTAAGTAATGAATAATAGAGCGATTAAATGTAAAAGAAAATTATGAAATTGTCAACTCTTTTTCTAAGATTACAGGGAACGCTGGCGGATCACACGCTGCATACGCTTGATACGATTGATAATATCTTTTCTTTCCGGATTTTTCTTCAGTACTTCACCCCATTGCCAGACTGCTTTTTTATAATCACCACGGTTTGCAAATATCACTCCCAGGTTTTCCAGAACATTCAGATTATCCGGATCCAGTTGTCTTACTTTTTCGTAGGCTTGCATGGCATTATCCAATTGCCCCATTCGGAAAAAAGCGTCACCAAGACATTGATAAACCTCGATAAAATTTGGATCAATCTCTATTGCTTTTTTGAACTCTTCGATGGCTTTATTGTACTGTCCTTTCTGATAACACCACATCCCCGAATCAAGATATTCGTCTTTATTTAATTGATTTCTAAAAAGAGGGACATCTCCCGAATCTTTCGTTTTTTCCGTATACAATACTGACCGGCGGTCAAATCCCAATCCCTCGATCATTTCAATAAAGCCTTCCCCGTCTTTCTCCTGTTCTTTATATTCACTTTGAACAGATTCACTGACACCTATCTCTTCGTTAAAAATGTCCCCAGCAATCGAATTTGAAATATGGGATTCGATCTGATCTTTCTCTTCAAAATCAAACTGCATAAATTCATCTGTTTCCAGAATTTCTTTTAATGTCGTATGGTGCGAAACATCTTTCCCTTTCTTCGAGCTTTCATCGGAGAAATCGTCAGCATCGCTAAACATGACATCAAAAAGATCATCTTCTATATTTTCTTCGTCCGAAGATTCCAATACTTCCGCTTCTTGGCCTTCTTCCCTCTCCCCCGTCTCCTTGTCTCCAGCCTCCTTTTTTCCTGTTGTCAGCATTTCTTCCGGCTCGGACTCAAGTCCAAAATCAGCTGCTGTAATGGTCTCTTTTGGCTCTTCCTTTTCGATCGATTCAATTGCCTCATCTTCTATGGACTGATCAGAAAAATTAAAGAAATCGTCCAAAAGGGTGGAATCTTCTATAGCGGATTCGTCTATATCCTCATAGATTTCTTCCTTTGGACGCTGAGAAACGTGAAGCTGAAAACCTTTCTTTTCCATCTCTTCTGTCTGTTCTTCCCCTTCTGAAAATTGAGCTTCCGGAATAAATGGAAGTTTACGTGCTTTTGATTCCACAATGACCTGTCCGTCCAATGTCAATAACGGAGTCCCCGGCGGTTTCATTTTATTGCCCGATTTCTTCTTTTCAACAAAAGCGATGCGTAATTCTTTGGTATTTAAGTGCGTTCTTACCAATTCATCATAAATGCGTTTTTCATCAATGACGGTATTTCCATATTTTTCTGTATTCAACTCTTCCTGGATACGTTTTGGCCCGAATTCAGTATGCTCCCTGATAATATCATATATTTTTACTTTATCCTCAATACTGATGTGCCTCTCTTCGATCTCCGAACGAATCAGCCGTTCTTTTAGCCCGTCTGTCCCCATCTCTTCAAACCGTTTTTTGTATTTATAATAGGTCGAAGTGGAAACACCGACAACCTCGCATGCTTCTTTGACTGACATGTCTTCTTCGTTGACCATATGAATGAGCCGGGATCGCAGATTGAAAAGAACATCTTCGGCTTTCAGTTTTTCACGGATAGCGACCAAGGTAATATCGTCACTTTGGGCATAACCTTCGGTAAAGAGATTAATTTCATTTTTTATTTTATCGACAAGGGGATCGACCTTTAAATCACCGTACTTTCGAATGGTTGAAAGAAACCTCTCTTCTCCGTAGCGATCCCTGTTGGAATTCATCGCTTCGGTGATGCCATCGGTGTAAACAATTAAAACATCCCCTTCCCGAAGTTGAAGTGTTTCGGATTGGATTGAATTCCGGAACAGGGTTTTATCGGGCAAATTGATACCTATAGGAAATCCTCTTGGATTGAGATAATAGCTCTTTTGAGTTTGACCGCGAAACAAAATCATGGGATTGTGACCTGCGCTGGCATAACTGATGGTACGGTTGTGTGAATCCAGGATGACATAAAATACTGTAACAAACATACCCCGCTTCATATCATTCATGACAAAATCGTTGACCCTGGACAGAACATCTGCCGGATTTTTATTCCCGCGGGCTTCCGTTCGAAGGGCAGTACGAATCATTGTCATGACCAGCGAACCCGGTACCCCTTTGCCGGAAACGTCGGCCACAACAATGCCCATTGTTTCCTTATCCACTTCCACAAAATCGAAATAGTCACCACCCACCTCTTTCGCGGCCTCATAATAGGAAGCAATTTCGTATCCTTCTACTTCCGGAAATGCAGAGGGAAGCAGTGTATGCTGTATTTCCTGCGCGACCTGCATTTCCTTCTGGAGCCGTTCCTGTTCGGCCAGATTCACCTGGGATTTCCTGAATTTTTCCGTGATTTCATTAAAGGCTTGTGCGATCTCTCCGATCTCACTGGAAGTATCAAATTCCATTTCATCTTGCACTTCATCACGCCCAAGGGCTTTGACCCATTTTGCCAGTTTTTTAAACGGGCTCATTGTCACATAGACAAGCGCAAAGATACCAAAATAACCGATCAGCAGAATGATAATATACAAAATGACTGTTCGTCTTCTTGCTGCTGTTATTTCAGTATCGATCACTTTTTTATTTAAAAGAAGATGAACGGTTCCTATCTGAACCGGAATATCCAATCCGTTTGGAATTGCCGACTCAACAAGATCGTAAACTTCCTGACCATCCCTTCCTTTATATAGAAAAACACCTTTACGAATTTCACGTGCATCCGGTGGCATACGATATTGTTCGAGTATCAATTCGGTGCGCAGTGCGCCCTGAACAATGTTTTTTGTATCTAAAATTAAAACTTCGGAAACGTTGGGTGTATGATCACGGTGAACTTCAGCCGCAATTCTTGCCAGTTCCCAAATCTCTTCCTTGGCAAGAGGATCGATGCTTTGATGTGTGACAGAACGGGCCAGAGCACGTCCCGCATCAAGATTCTCCTTGAAAATCCTTTTCCCCTGACGAGAATAGGTCATTATAAAACTGAAAAAAACAAGCAAAGTCAAAATGCCGGAAGCAATGAGAGAAAATCGGACTTTCAAGGTCAATGAAATATCCGAGCTCAAAATAGATCTTTTGGATGTCACATCACGGCCCTTGGTCAATCTCAGCTCATTGCCCTCAATAGTCTTCCTGTAATCGATATTGTCGATGACCCGGCGAATAATGAATATTCCAAGTCCGCCTTTCTTCCCGATCTGGACATATCTTTGAAGATCCGGATCTCTCACCTTACGCAAGTCAAAAGTATGGCCCTGATCGATCAGAGAAACAGTAACGTTATTATTCCTCACGATCATCCGGACGGTAATAAACCCATCCCAGTCTCTATAGGCATGCCGGATAATGTTGGTTGCAGCTTCGTCTATGGCCAGCTTGAAGGCGTTTATGATTCTTTCGGAAACACCATACTTTCTTCCGACATGAGTGATAAAATCCCGCATTTCCCCCAAATAATTAATATCGGCGGGAACTTTGCGTTCTTCTCTTATAACTCGCTTGAACATAGTTTGCTCTGAAATTACTCCTCGTTCTTTTTAAATGTCTCCAGCTTTTTCTTGGCCCCATCGATTGCTTCCAAAATTTTTACATTTTGAGGATCAAATTTCAATGCCTCTTCCCATGCTTTTAAAGCTTCTTCATATCGGCCGTCACGATAAAGCTGGATCCCCTGATAAAATTTATTTTTAGCTTCCCCTTCCATTTCATGTTTATGTCCCTTGGATCTGGCCAGTGCATTTCTGTAAAGTTCACGGACTCTTTCATTATCCGGCTGATATTGAAGCGCTTTTTCGAAAAATTTGGTGGCGCCTTCATACTCCCCTTTTCTGTACTGCTGCAATCCGGCCTGATAATTCGTCATAAAATTCACCGTATTATCCAGCCGTCTGATCTCGGAAGATACTTTGTTCTGAATTTGCGGATTCCCCTCCGCCTGATCCCTTGCCTGTTCCAAAACCTTGTACGCTTCGGAAACATTTTCCTGCCGGACCAATTGTGAAGCTTTCACTATCATTCGATTTATTTCACCTTCAAGTTCCGATTTCGCTTTTTGAATGTATGTATTGATCTGCGGATTTTCCGGATCCCGTTCAAGCGCCTGAGTCCATTTGTCTATGGCTTTCCTGAAATCTCCTTTTTCCAGCGCTTCCAGTCCTTCATTAAATCTTTGGTTGACAAAAATATTATCTCTGAGCCGCTGTTCCTTTTCTCTGGCATCGCGCAGTAATTCTTCCTCTCGCGTCTTTTGCATCTCCTGCTCTTTTTGTGTGGTCATTTCAAGAAGTTGTTTTGCTTCGACATTTCCCGCATCGTCTCTTAATACGCGGCTGAATTCCAGCCGTGCATTAAAATAATCGCCTCTCCCCAAATATTCTTTCCCTGCCTGCAACCCCTCGATAATTCGCTTTCTACGATCTGCTTCCATTCTTGCATCAATCGTCTTTTTGATTTCTTCCTGCTGTCGCGCTTCCAAATATGCTTTCTGCTGGGATACACTTCTTCCAATATAGAACACCAAAGTGAACCGATGGCTTGGAGAAAAATATTTCGGATCGCCAATTTGACTGAATGCATAATCCAATTGAAATAGACGATATCTCAGTCCTCCGCCATAAGTCATCTCCTTTCCATCATGCCCGATCCGGAGAAAAATAATACGGCTCAGAATCAGTTCTGTGCCGAAATGATAACGGGCTTTTCTGGATTCCCACTTTTCTACATCTCCCAGAAAGAACCACTGGTTTTTTTCTCCGCCGATATAAAATCCTTTGGCAAATCCGAAACGAAACATCGAAGGAAGTGACTCGCTTTTCGTACCCAATCGCAATCGCGGTCTGATTGCATTTACATAATTTATTCCCAAATGAATATTGCTAAAAAATCCTTCCTTGGCGAAAGTTTGATAGTGCGCACCCACATCAACCCCGAATCCATTGGCAGAATTCTCAAGCATTACCTGCCGGCTCGCAGTAAAATTGATGCCCAATGATAATCCTCCCCATACATTCTTTGCATAGGAAAGCATCATTCTGGCCCACCAGAAATCAAAATTACCATATTGAACTGCTACGCCGCGATCATAATCATAGTTGGGAATATCCCCTGTTCCAATCCGAACCAGTCCGAATCCGAATGTTCCCGATGTCATGGTTGGATGCACATATCCAATAAAGTGATACTGGGTTCCTTCGAATAACGTAGTCATGGAAAGGGCCGTACCCTTCTGGTCTACAAGAATCATGGAAGCCGGATTCCAGAAGAAAGCGGACGGATCATTGGCGTAGGCCACCGAAGCGTTTCCCATTCCCAATGCTCTTGCTCCGGCTCCGATTGAAAATGGCGTCTCGAGACCTGCCTCTCCATCCTGGGCGAACAGCTCTCCGGAATAAATCGCCAAACCAATAATAAAAAAGAAGATGTATTTTAAAAGTTTCATAATAGAAAATGGCTTCTCTATTTTCGTCAGCAGTTTATTAAACGGACTATTTAATAAAAGCAATTTTTGTCTTGGCGATCACTCTGCCGTTTGTCTCCATAAAGAGATAATAAACGCCGTTTAAAACGATCAATCCTCTATCGTTCCGTCCGTCCCAAACCCACTTTTGAATGCTTCCCACCATATTATCAAGTTCGGCAGCCGTATAGGATTTTGTACATACCGGTTCTCCGATGATTGTGAAAATTCTAAGTGTAACATCCTTTGCTTCTTTCACATAAAAAGTGATATCCGTTGTCGGTTTTTCCGGTTCTCCGAAAGGATTGGGACAATTCCATAAAATTGCTTCGTTTTCAGGATTAAAAACATGTTTTGGATCGGATCTCAGATTCACCAGATCTTCACCGGTTATATCCTTAACGGGAATTGCAATGCCCGAAGTGTTATCGCGTGCATCAATATAATCCCCGCCGGGAATATTCAGCTGAAAATAAGAAACTCCGTCATTGTCAGGTATTTTACCATAAATGGTAAGTTCCAGATTTTTATCCCAAGATACTCTTGCATTAGAAAGAAACACATCAACACGGTTCGTATCGGGAACGAAGATACATTCTCCATACACAGTTGTTGAATCCTCGGCGTTGACAATCGAAATATTCGAAAGCACACTATTTGGAGAAATTTCCAGTCCGGTCCGGTCCTCGACATTAAAAGAAATCCTGCTGATTCGAATGGGACTGGCTCCTTCGACACCGCGGTTGTCAAACAGCAGCGTCATCAGCTTGACCTGATCCTGTCCCGGAACAAGAGAACTGTTGACCCACGGGGAAAGAGGAACCATCGAGACGGCCAGCCAGGCTCCTTCGGTCGTAACAGCCACTTTATCGCTGCCTCTGCTGACATGGCAGGATTGGTTTGTATTGATATCTGTCGGAAGGGTCGTCAATTCCGCTTCAATATTGACTGCCTTTCCCGTAGCATTATTGGGAGCCTTTATGATCCACGATGCCTGGCCGTTGACAATCGTTTTGGTAAAAGATTGCGTAGTCGTGTAACCGGTCGGAAGAGTTTTAAGCGTTGCTGCCGCCGACCCAACCGTATCCGCATCACCTCTGTTTTCCAGAAATACGCCAATTTCAAATTCCTGACCCAGTGAAATGATATTGTCCTCGACCGCATCAGGCGGTGAGAGAATCGACAAAGTCATATAAAGATCCGCTTTGGAAATACATGTGACCCCCAGGTAATCCGTGTCCTCGATAAAGACCCCGTCCTGAAGAGTATCTTCGCCCCGTGTTAAAACAGAGATGGAGGTGGAACCCAGGGCAATATTGGGAGCGGTGATCTGCCAGGTCACTTCATCGGAAATTACACTCTTCAGTAAATCGTCCTGTGTCTTATACCAGGGCGAAGGAAGAGAAATTTGTGCTGTGATATTTTTACAATGATGAGACTGTACAGAAACCCGTAACGTAAAGGTTTGGTCCGTTGAGAGTTCCCCGTCACTTGCTCCGAGCGGTGAAGGAATGGAAACTGTGGCTTGCAAAGATCTCTGTATAACCGTGACATCGATATGGAGACTGTCCTCTTCAACCGAGGCGAGACTGTCTGTATTGATTTCATATGGATACTGATATAAAACTACTGAAACTGGATCGGTTTGTTCGAAATTGACTGAAGCAGGCGTTTTGATGGACCATAGGACAGGAGCACCGGGAGAAATAACGGATGTATCCGCAGAGGATAACAGTGTGTAGCGATTGGGAAGTTTGATACGTACCCTACCCGATAGATCGACAAGCGCTGTTCCCTGATTAATCATATTGACCTGGAGCGTAAAAGTCTGATCCACGGAGAATTGCCCTGACGGATTGCTTAGCGAAAGCTGCAACTGAAGCTGGGCCGGATTTTGAATAAAGGCTATCGCAGTGGAATCGACTGCGGGGCCCGGATGAGTAGCGGATTGATAAATCATTGCCGTAAATATTTCACCGGATAAATTCTCAGTTCCACTTGCCGTAATGTCGAATTCCAAAGAATCCCAGGAATTAGGCACCAGTTGAGGAATGGTCTTGATGGGATTAGAAATCACAGAAGAACCGGAAGTCTGCAGAAGTATCTGGATATTGGAGATGGTTTGTCCCAATCCATTTTCTACAATCGTCATCACCTTGAAGGACTGCCCGGTATTGACAAAACCGTTTCCGGCATCTGTGGTGTTCAAAGTTTTTATCCGTGTGGACATCACTCTGAAATCTTGTTCGGATTGTACGGATATGGAACTCTGACCGGTATTGGCAAGAATGCTGTTATCATTTTTGTCTTTTCCATGAGCGGTTGCTCGAATAGTGACTATTCCGCCCAATCTTCCTGTCGAGCGTACGGTGTAAATCAAAGTATCTATGGACCCAGTTTCCAGAACGAGTCCACTGCCTTTTAGAACTGTATCAGGATCGACTTTGTAATCAAGCTGGGAAACACCATTATTCAGAAACAACAGATCACTGGATTGGGGTTTGTCAAGTTGTATATACGCCTGTCCTGTATTTCGAACGGCCACTTTGATTTTCCAGGGATCGATTTGCCCTCCGATCACAGAAGTCTTGGAGGGATAAACACCCATGACTCGCAAGACTGCTGGATTTTGGATGACCGCCCTCGTGGTGTCATCCGGTGAATATTCGTCCTGATGGGAATAATTGGTATTTTCGGCAATCCCTGTTGCATCTACTGTAAATATTTCAGACGGATCAGCAACATACGAGGCAATCCCTGAAATTTCAAACATCTTGCTCTCATATCCAGACAGGGTAAAAGGTGGAATAATCTGATTAAAAGTAGATGCCCCGTCAGAATAAAGATTGAGCTGTACATCGTGCACATTATCACCACCGTTGTTGCCAATTCGTACCCGGATTGAAAAAGTCTGACCTGTGTTTACAAAAGGTGCATTTGCAGCTAAATTGGTAACTTCCATAATCTGTAAAAACGGAGGTTCCTCAATGGTAACGGATCCCCAGCCGCCATCCTGTGTATCTTCGACAAGAATTCTTCCCGTATTGCTTTCAATCCCTGATACCCTGCCATGAATAATGCAGGACCCCAATTGACCTTCCCCCGTGTGCGCAACCGTGAAAACAATACTGTCTGTTTCTCCTCCGGCCAAAATCCAATCGCCACCCGTCATTGCCAAAGGACGTCCAACCTGCCAGTTGGAACCAAGACTAAAAGTAATGTAGGTGCTATCTGCACTTGAATCTACTTCAACTGTACTGCTGCCATTGTTGCGAATGGTCATGACCGCTGACCATAATGAATCCTGTCCACGGGTAACTTGTGGCTGTGATGTATATATAGAATAGATAAACGGCTGGGCCGGTGTTTGAACAGACAAGGTGGTCAATGTATCATCCACAAGAGTGCCGCCGCCATTGGTTCCCAAATAGATGAAACCCTGCACTGTTGCAGCACCCGCATTGTTTCCGGTTGTATCGATTTTCACCATGACAGAATCTGTTGTTTCACCCGGAAGATATCTGGTACCGCTTCCTAAAAATTCCGTTGGGAATACAATCGAATAATCGTTTCGTTTGATACTCCCAACAATAAAATTCAATCTGGTGCTGTCCAATGTTACTGTATCGCTGCCAAAATTCTGAACAACTATTTTTAAAAACCAATCCAAAGTCTGGCCTGTTGTGACAGAAGACAAGAGCGTGACGCTGTCCTCTCGTACCGGATAAAAATTGGAAATCTGTATTCCTGGAGAAGGGATTACATCAAATGGAGCGGAACTCCCGGTTGGAGGCGGTGAACCGCTCAATGCCGTGACATGAATGACATCATTCGTGTACTCTTGATAAACAGTAACACCCCCTGTCCACACACCATTTATAAAATATCCACTGGTATCGGGATGCAGTGTTCCGGTCAAATCATCGATTAACACGCGTCCGACAAAACCAGTTGCCGTATTATTTTCATCATCCAAAGCTGTGATTGTAATTGTAATAGGATAACCGGCACGATGCGAACTGCCGACAAATTGAATTCTGAACGAAGCGACTGTACCCGGATTCACCGTAATGATTCCAGTATGATCCGAAATACCATGGCTGGTACTGGTGGCTGTCACCGTCCCATTTCCCGGAAGTGTGGGAGTAAATATAATACTGGACATATTCGTAGAATTTACCACAGGTGTAAGACCGGAAGAAGACCAGTTGGTATTTTCGTCAGTCCTGTAATTCCCGTATGCGTCATAACCTGCCGAATAAAGAGTTAAATGGTCTCCCACATTCATTGAATGTGTACCAACCTCATTACCCGAATGTCCTCCAGCATCTCTGATTTTTAACGAAGCAAGAATATTGGGATTGACTGTGATGGATGTGACCACATCGGTCACACTGTTTGCTTGTCCCTGAATTTGGACATTACTTTCAGCCAAAAATAACGTTTGGTAGGCATTTCCGTTGCCATTGTTTACATCGATATCATTTATAATACGACTCGAACCATTCGGTGAATTTCCGCCGCCCTGAATGACTGTTACACCCACAGTTCCGGACCAATTGTTGCTATATGGATCTTGAGCACCTGTGACATCCAACCGAAAAGGTGTACCTGCGTAAAGAGTGGTCCCACAACTTAAATCAAAATGATTGATGGCAGCAGGTGAGACAGAAATGACCCCGCTCGTTCTTATAACGGAACCATGCTGAACCGAAATGGTTTGAGAAGGAGTTGTGTACAATCGGAAACCTGAACCGCTGAATGTTTTTTGTCCGCTCGTCCAGCCCGTCCCGTTGTCTGTGGGCAAAGTCGCCGGGTAGGGATCAGATGAAAGCCATGTTACAATACCTGTATAATTTGTCTTCTGATTGTTGTATATGTCATATGCCGTGACAGTAATGTCATAAAGCGGGGAACCAAAGGATTGTCCGGCCTGTACGCTGCTCCGGACATTTGCCAATTGGAAACTCCCTAGTATTGAAGGCGTGACCGTGATCGATCCGCTTACCTGACTCACTGCGCCGTCCTGAACGGTTATTGTCCTCG
>CAZTZL010000022.1:0-42027 GCA_964617625.1 uncultured bacterium | reverse complement strand
AAATATGATCCTTTTGTAAAAATACTAAAATTTGTTATATTAAATGAATCCAAAATAAAAATTACTTTAATCGAAAGGCATGCATCATGAGAAGAAAAATATTTTTTCTAATCATCGGAATGGCAGTTTTCACAGCCGCATTCTGCGCAGCCAATATACTGATTTATCAGAATCAAAATGCTGCTATTGAAGACCGCATCCAAGATTTGCTCTCCCGAATGACACTCGAAGAGAAAGCCGCCATGCTTTCCGGAGACAGCACCCGGTTTGATTCCAAGCCCAATGCACGACTGGGAATTCCCGCCCTTCGCATGACAGACGGCCCCGTGGGCGTACGCTGGGGACAATCTACAGCATTCCCGGTCTCCGTATGCATGGCTGCAACCTGGAATCCCAACCTGATTTACACACTCGGACAGGCTCTCGGACAGGAAGCCAAGGCCAAAGGACGGAATGTCCTGCTCGGGCCCTGCGTCAACATTCACCGGACACCGCAGGGGGGGCGGAATTTCGAGAGTTTTGGAGAAGATCCTTATTTGGCAAGTCAAATCGTAGTGGATTACATCAAGGGAGTGCAGAGCGAACATGTGATCGCGACAGTCAAGCATTTCGCCTGCAACAATCAGGAATTTGAACGAAACAGCATCGATGTAAAAATCGACGAGCGGACGCTGCACGAAATCTATCTTCCGGCATTCAGGGCCGCTGTTGTTGATGGCGGTGCCTGGTCCGTCATGTCTGCGTACAACCGGGTAAACGGTCACTACTGCAGTTCAAACACCTATCTTCTGTCGGATATTTTAAAAAGACAGTGGGGATTTCAGGGATTTGTGATGTCTGACTGGGGAGCTGTTCACAGTATCGTTCCCACGCTTTATGCAGGGATGGACATCGAAATGCCGACGGACCAATATCTCACCGTGGATAATGTCAGGCGGGCCCTGCGTGAAGGACTCATGAAGCCTTCAAAGATCGATGATAAAGTACGCCGGATGTTGAGAGCCATGTTCAGTACGGGCATTTATGATCAAACTTTCATGGATTCGGGGGCATGTGACACACCGGAACACCGTGCCATTGCATTAAAAGTCGCTCAGGAAGGAATGGTCTTATTAAAAAATGAAAATCACATCCTGCCCATTCAGGATTCAGAGATAAAATCCATTGCAGTGATCGGACCGCTTGCGGAGAATTTAATTTACGGCGGCGGAGGAAGCAGTCATGTTACGCCAATCCACACAACATCTCCGCTTGAAGGCCTCCAGGTAAAAGCCAATAAAAAGTTATCGATTCAATATACCAAGGGAACCTTCTTCCTGGATAATCTTAAAACAATTCCCAAAGAATTTTTAATCCCACCGGCAGGAAGCGATACAAAGAACGGTTTACTCGGAACCTACTATGCCAATGACCATTTCGAAGGGGAGCCGGCAAAGAAACAAATCGACACAACTATTGATTTTAACTGGGATTTGACAGGTCCATCGGGCATGGATCCGAACTACTTTTCTGTGATCTGGGAAGGAAAACTGAAATCTCCCGAAGACGGCGATTATGTACTTGCCATCGGCAGCGATGACGGATCGAGATTGTATGTCAACGGAGAAATGGCGATCGACAACTGGGGGCGCCATGCGATGCTGTATAAATTCAAAAAGGTTGATCTTCAAAAAGATATTCCTGTGGATATCAGAATCGAATACAATGAACTTTCGGGAGGAGCGGGTATTGCTCTGAAGTGGCAGAAAGCGGAGCAAAGTCCGTTGGAAAAAGCAGTTGCATTGGCCAAATCCTCGGATATGGCTGTCCTGTTTGTAGGGAATACACAAGATGACGAAACCGAAGGAATGGACAGAGAAACTCTGGGTTTATCTCCTGCTCAGGAAGAACTGGTACTTGCTGTAGCGGAAGCCAATCCGAAAACCGTCGTTGTCCTGCACTGTGGCGCCGGTTTGCAAATGAATAAATGGATCGATAAAGTGCCGGCCCTGCTGCTGGCCTGGTTCCCCGGACAGGAAGGAGGCAATGCCATTGCGGACATTCTTTTTGGCAACGTGAATCCTTCCGGCAAACTGGTGACTACTTTTTTCAAACGCTGGGAGGACTGCGCGGCCTGTGGGAATTATCCGGGTGCAGATGATGAGGTTAAATATGCTGAAGGGATATTTGTGGGATACCGGCATTTCGATGCAAAAGAAATCGACCCCCTGTTTCCCTTCGGACACGGCTTGAGTTATACCGATTTCGCGTATTCCGATCTCACTATTTCTCAAAAGCAAATCAAACGGGGAGAGAATGTGACAGTACAGTTCACTTTAAAGAATACTGGCAACCTGGCCGGTGCCGAAGTGGCCCAGCTTTATCTGGGAGATGAAAAAGCGAGTGTGCCCCGCCCGGTGAAAGAACTCAAAGGATTTCAAAAAGTGAATTTGAAACCGGGAGAAGAAAAAAGAATTTCTATGACAATTGATCCGGAGGATTTGAAATTTTTTGATGTCTGCACCCATAACTGGAAAGTAGAACCCGGAAAATTCAATGTGTTTGTCGGATCCTCATCCCGGGATATTCGTTTGAAAGGTTCGTTTATGCTTCAATAAAAGTTACATATAATCCATCTCCAAGATGGACTCCATTCTAATATAAAAAACCAAATCGTATCTGATTGTACCCTATGGAACAATTTCTTTTTACATTAGCCACAATTGCCCCTGTCTTTTTAATCTGCTTTCTCGGCATTTTTTTAAGAAAGGTGCGTTTGATTGATGAAGATTTTGTTTTAATCTCTTCCAAACTCGTCTTTACAGTGGCCTTACCGGCGCTGATCTTTATTGAATTGTCCGAAACGGATTTCTTTAAAATCTTTGAGGGATTTCAGATCCTCTACATCTGCGGTGCAACCACAATCGCCTTCATCCTGATTTGGATACTGGCCAGGCTTTTCATCCGGCGCGGAAAAGATTTGGGAGCATTTGTTCAGGGGAGTTTCAGAAGCAATTATGCTATCGTGGGATTCGCGATTATTGTTAACCTGTTTGGGAAACATGCCCTCAGTCAGGCATCTGTCATTCTCATATTTGTTATGCCATTGTACAATCTGCTTGCGATTATTGTATTGACCGCCACACGGCATCAGGAAAACCGGCTAAATATCATCAAAACAGCATTGCAGATTTTAGGCAATCCCCTGATCATAGCGACAATCGTTTCTATCCCTTTTTCCTATTTCCAAATTCCCATCCCAAAAGTCGTATCATCAACGGCCTCCTATCTCTCTTCATTGGCCCTGCCGCTGGCATTGATCGGAATCGGCGGTTCACTGAACACGAAAAGCATCATCAAGGCATCCAGAATGGCTTTTGTGGCTACTGTAATCAAACTTATTCTCATACCGGGAGTATTCACGTATATTGCAATTTGTCTGGGTTTCCGTGGCGAGAATCTGGCCGTTATGTTCCTGCTGTTTGCCAGCCCGACTGCAGTGGCCAGTTTTGTCATGGCCAAGGCCATGGGAGCCAACAGCAAACTGGCCGGAAATATTGTTTTAATGACCACTCTGGGAGCGAGCTTGACAATCACACTGGGAGTTTATATACTGAGATCTCTCGGGTATGTATAACTTGAATTTCACAAATTATAAAAAACATAAAAACACGTCATGCTGAGCGAAGTCGAAGCATGCATGTAATATAAATATCCCGTATAATACGTTCTTCGATTTATGAACCCGCCGATTTTATGGTATCAATAAATGCTTCGATATTCTCTGTGGACACACCCGGCGGCATTCCTCCGCCGCATGAGAAAATCACTCTGGACGTATCCTCCAATCCTTCAATGAGTTTTTGAGCAGCAGATTTGACATCTTCGGGACTGCCCTTTGCCAGAACATCCCTTGGCGGAATATTCCCCAGCATGACGACTTGATTGCCGGTCACCTGTTTCAATTCGTTGAGTGAAACCTCAAATCCCATATTGAACAGATTTACACCGATTTCAGGCAGATAAGGTGCCGAGACTTTGCAGGGTGCGTCGTTGTGGAGAAATTTTACGGAGACATCGACATCGTACAGTTCCTTGAAATAGGGCAATCCGAACGTTTTAAATTCTGCCTCTCCTACAAAACCGATAATGTCATCCAAAAGCAGAATACCGTCAATACTAGGAAAGGTCTCTCTCTGGAGCTGCACCCAATCTTTTAAAAAAGTCGTGACCTTTTTTATCAGAACGTGTGCCCTCTCCGGCTCCATCATCAGCGTGGTGAGAAATTCCGTGGAACCCATCAGGAAACTGGCGACATTCAGCGGGCCCCTTGCCACTGCGAATCGTATTTGATGGCCTGCATCTTCGATTTTGGGCCGGGCCAGTTTCAGCCGGTTCAGGATGAACGGAAGCAATCCGTCGATTTTTGGATTGGGTACCGGCAGATCATCAATATCAGAAGATGAGCGAATCACTTTGTGGGCGTGCGGGAATTCATTCTGCGGGAAATTGGATCGTGCACCGAAGGCTGAGGGTTCTGTGCACATGCCGTATTCCGACCAGAATCCCGGAAGAAACAGGACATCGGGAAATGTTTTCAAAGCTTTAAAGTTGGCCTCAAGCCAGAGTGCATCATTGGAAAAATAATCCAGAATCGACATACCGGCCCAGTTCGGCAGCCAGGGACAGTCGATGATAAAACCCACCGGCAGTGATTCCAGTTTCTCCCCTTGAAGTACACGTAATAGTTCACTCCATTGCTTATCGGTCATCAATTAACTCCTTATTATCTTTCAGAATTCACCACTTATTTTTTCATTAAAAACCGGTTCATCATCGGGATAACATAAGCAGTAAAAAGCACAACAAACCAGACAACCAATACATAATGCATGATCAAATACTTTTTCAATCTCCGATTCTTTGAAGGCTTGAAATAAACCACCTGCCAGACTGCCCGCCACAGCCAGAACAAAGCCAATACGATCAAAATACCCAGAGAAATACTTTGTGCTTCAGCAAGCCGTCGATAATAAAACAAAGACATTGATCCAAATCCAAAAAACAAAAGCAGTAAAGCAAGATGGATCGTATAAACAATATTCCGGCTCCGTTCGGAGATTCTATTAAATTCATCGTGCCATAGAAACAGTTTATAAAACCTCGTATGGAACAATCCCATAAAAATGGTCAGCAGTCCCCCCGTAATAATACAGCATTGACTTAAATCCATTTTATGTATACAATCCTTTCGATTACGTTATCAGAGGAATAAATCTCATTCCACCAGTTCGAATTCAGTCATCAATCCTGATTGTGAGTCTCCCCCGATCCAAAGATTGAATTTTCCCGGTTCGACCGCATATTTCATATCAGCATTGTGAAAACCAAGATCTTGACTTGGTAAATCGAATGTAACTGTTTTCTTCTCCCCCGGTTTTAAACGAATCCGTTGAAAGCCTTTCAGTTCCCTGACCGGACGGGTAATGCTGGCAACCAGATCCCGGATATAAAGTTGAGCCACTTCCTCCGCTTCCATTGCACCCACATTGATCAAATCCACGGACACCCGGATATTATCGCCGATTTTAATGTTATTTGTTGACAGCTTGATATTGGCATATTTAAATCGGGTATAGGAAAGACCGAAACCAAAGGGATACAATGGCAGATATCCGATATCCAGATAGTGAGAAGTATTGCCCAAAGAATGCTGAAAAGCGTGAACAGGGATATCATCGATCAGAGTAAATGCCCCCTCCTGGGGCGGCCTGCCTGTGTTCTTGTGATTGTAATAGACAGGAATTTGTCCTGCTGTTTTGGGAAAAGTCACCGGCAGTTTTCCGGAAGGCGATTCAATCCCGAAGATCAAATCGACAAGCGCTGGACCGGTCATGGTCCCCGGATGCCAGGCGTAGAGAACGGCCTGTACTTTCCGGGAGATCTCTCCGATGGTCAAAGGACGGCCTGCCATGACAACCAACGCAATGGGTTTACCAGTTGCTGCCAAAGTGTTGATGAGTTTTTCCTGAGCACCCGGCAAATTCAAATATGCCCTGCTGTGGCCTTCGCCGGAAAGAGCGGATTCTTCACCGACAAACAAAAGAACCGCATCCGACTCTTCGGCTGCTAGAACAGCAGGAGAGAACCCACTCTCATCCCTGCTCCGTGTGTAGGGCAATCCTCCCGTATATTTGATATCAGCGGACTCACCAAGAAACGTTTTTACAGCTTGAAGCGGAGTTATTGTATCCTCTGCCTTGCCGTCCAAGCTCCAGGTACCCAATACCTCGTAGGGTTCATCCGCCAAGGGTCCGATGACAGCAATGGATCGAATCTTTCTTGAAAGAGGCAAGAGGTTTCCTTCATTTTTTAACAGGACAACACTTTCCAGCGCTGCTCTTTTCGCCAGATCAAGGGCTTTCTGACTTGGCTTATGAATCCCTTTTAGGGAATACGGTGAAGGCTTGTCAAACAAACCAAGTTGAAATTTGACGCGCAAAATATTTCTGACGGCATCATCCACAAGCTCCTGTGGAACCGCACCACTGTTGACCAGATCCTCAAGATAATCCGCATAGGCCGTGCTCACCATTTCCATATCGACACCCGCCTGAATGGACTTTTGGGCGACATCCTTGAGATCTGAACAAAATCCGTGATTCATCATCTCAGACATGGAACCCCAGTCGCTCACGACAAAACCCTGAAAACCCCACTCTTTTCGCAAAACCTGCCGGAGAAGAAACGCATTCCCGGAGGAGGGCACACCGTTTATTTCATTGAACGAAGCCATAACCGTCGCGACACCCGCATCCACTGCGGCGCGGAAAGGAGGCAAATAAACATCCCGCAATAAACCTTCTGGAATATAAACCGTATTATAATCGCGTCCTCCTTCCGCAGCACCATAACCGGCAAAATGCTTGGCACAAGCCGCAATCGTATTGGGAGCTGAAAGATCTTCCCCTTGAAGACCTCGAACCATAGCTGCGGCCAAAACACTGGCAAGATAGGGATCTTCACCAAATCCCTCGGCAATGCGTCCCCATCTTGGATCACGGGCAATGTCCATCATCGGAGCGAATGTCCAGTCTATTCCAACCGAAGCGGCTTCTTCGGCAGCGATCCCGGCACAGGCTCTGACCAGTTCCGGATCCCATGTCGCAGCCTGACCCAAGGGAATGGGAAAAATAGTGCGAAAACCATGAATGACATCCCTGCCAATGATCAAGGGAATTCCAAGACGGCTTTCTTCGACCGCGATACGCTGCATTTCCAGATTAATTTCAGGATTGACTTCATTGAGTATGGAACCGATTCCGCCTTCCCGAAGACGCTGTTTCAAATCCTTCGGAATTTTTCCATCATAGCCATTGATTTGAATCATCTGGCCGACCTTTTCGGCCAGTGTCATCTTGGACAGAAGCGATTCGATACGATCATGGATGTTTATATTTTCTCCGATAGCCAGCGAACAAAACGTCAAAACCAGCAGACAGCTTATCGGTAAAAATTGATTGGACGATACGATCCTGAACATTTTTGTCTCCTCTCAAATTTTTACTTTTTAATCTTGACCACCAATTTATCCCCTTTATAATGAACAGTCTGATCCGGTTTTCTGTCCGGATTAAAACCGACGGGACGATCCTTTGTAATCCGGACAATCTCGAATGTCCGTTCTTTCAGCATACCGGGGAATTCCCCCTTTCGGGAACCGATGGTCAGGGTTTTCTCTCGTTCATTGTACTGAAAAGGGATAATGCTGAATGCGCCCTCTTCGTAATTATAATTCGTATTTTCGTCTTCGTATAATTCAAACTGACCATCCCTGCCTGTATAAACCATCAATTGAACGGGATCGGCCGGTTTTTCATTGGCATACTGAATCGCCGGACCAACAGGAACGATCGATCCCTCCTTTACAAAAATCGGAATATCGGCAAGCGGCGCCACGGCTTTGATAGTTTGTCCGCCCTGAAGATACACACCGGAGCGGAGCGCATACCACCCCGATCCGTCAGGAAGATAGACTTCACGATCCCTGGCCTTGTATTTATAAATCGGATTGATAAGAAGTGCCGGCCCGAACATAAACTGATCAGCAATGTTGTACACATTATTATCCCGGCTAAAATCCATAATCAGGCCGCGCATCATCGTATAATCCCCATGTGTGACCATTCCAGTGAGTGAGTAAATATAAGGCATCAGCCGGTAGCGCATCTGGTCATAGGCCAGCATGGCCTGATAAGCCGGATGCTCCGCCGGAGCGATATTGAACATCTCACGATACGGATATTGACCGTGTACCCGAAGCACGGGACAAAATGTACCGAACTGGAACCATCGGACATTCAGTTCGCGCCACTCTTCGCGATCATCTGGCCGTACCTCCCTCTCGAAACGCGGCTCTACAGCAAAACCGCCGATATCCGTTGTCCAGTAAGGAATCCCCGATAAACAAAAATTCAGTCCGGCTGGAATTTGTACTTTCAGATCATACCACCGAGTGGCGACATCTCCGCTCCAGGTGGCCGCGGCATATCGCTGCTGGCCGGCATAAGCGGAGCGGGTGAGAATAAAAATCCGCTGATCCGGTTTGGTTTCACGCTGTTTTTCGTAAATACCCTTTGAATTCATTAGTGAATAGCTATTTAGATACCGAGCCGCTGTTCCCAGCGCTGTCGGACCGTTCCGCAGTCGGGTTTCTTTTCTGGAAAGATTGGACTGAAGATCCGGTTCTGTGGCATCCAGCCACCATGCATCGAATCCCTTACTGAACAATTTTTCGTTGATCTGCTTCCAGAACAAATCTCTGGCGCCGTCACTGTACGGATCATAAAACGTGGAAACATATCCTCTGCCCACCCAGTCTCTCTGTTCCTTCAGCACATTTCTCATGTAAAGCCAGCCCTTTTCCTTGAACTGATAATAGTGCTCGGTACCGACATAAAATTTAGGCCAGACCGAAATCATGATGTGCGTATGAAGATCGTTGTGGAGTGTTTTGACCATTCCGTCAGGGTCGGGATAACGGGCGGCATCAAAATCGTGACTGCCCCACTGATCTTCCGGCCAGTAAAACCAGTCCTGAACAATATTATCGAAAGGGATTTGATGCTTGCGGAATTGTTCGACCACATCGAGAAGCTGTTCCTGCGACTGATACCGTTCCCGACACTGCCACAATCCCATTGCCCACTTCGGCATCATCGGAGCTTTTCCCGTTATTTTTCGATACCCTTGAATCAGTTGATCCGGGTTCTCCCCGTAAATAAAATAGTAATCGATTTGATCGGCCACTTCGGAATAGAGAGACAGACTGTTTTTATATATTTGATTTTGGGGAGGTAAACATTTCAGGCCGATGTATCCACCCGTGTGTACCCATTCGATTTTCAGTTCATATCGCTTCCCTTTTTCCATGTTCAGCAAAGGAAGGAATGTCCAGGGAAGCCAATTCTGACGCCACGAATCCACAATGAGTTTACCGTCGAGCCACATTTTGGTGTAACCGCAGCAGTAAAGGCGGAATTTATGGATACCGCTTTCTTTCGCTTCTATGAAACCGCTCCACCGGACTGCAGACATCTCTTTCTCAAATCCATCGGGAAAGGAATCATTCACATCGATAAATTCGTGCTCAATTCGGGCTTCCCGGCGTTTCAGAGCAAGTTCTCTAAAATCGGTATCGAAAAAATACTCGGCAGTTAATCCGCCCGCATTGCCCTCTTTGTCAATCAACTTGAAATTGGAAAGAGACTCAAAATCGCGAATGTCCCCGAATTTGGTTCGGGAATTGTTATCCCATAATATCCCGTAATTCCTGCTGGATATCAGGAAAGGAACGACAGCAACAATATTGTACTGCCACAAATCCACATCGTGGCCCTTGTAATTCATGATCCCGTTCTGATGTTGTCCCAGTCCGTAAAAGGCCTCGTCTTTTGGAGAATTAAAAAGTTGCTGGATATGCCAGGTCTTTTCTCCCATAACTTCAGCTGGTGTGAGAATTTTACTGCTGTCTGATTTTTCCCGGAGAATCAATTCACCGTTCGTTTTATAAAAAGCAATGGTTCCAAGAGTTTGATTAGCTTGGATCTTCAATTGAGAAGTGGAAACGAGAACATCATCTCCCTCTTCTTTTACTGACCACGCGACAGGTTTCCAATCTGTTTCCTCGACAATGAGACTCCTGCGCTCTGAAAATGTATCCACAGGTACCGCGACTACCCGGATGATATTTTGCGCACACACCTGGATTTTTATCTGTACAGCATCCGTTGGATTCTTTTTCTCAAGAGGTATTACTACAGCATCCTCTTCTTGAATAAATCCAAATAAGGCACCCGCAAACAACGAAAATAAAATAATCAAAAAAGAAAAGACCGTATCTGTTTTCATCTCAATATCCCCTTACTTACAATGAATGCCAGTTCTCACTGAATAAGAAATAATAACCATTCGATCTTTCAAATGCATGGTAGTGATGTTTCATAAATTAAAAAATTTGTTTCACGCTTTCTGTTCCATTCATCCGGAATATCAGGCCATCTGACAGCAATGCATTTCTTTTGTCTTTTTAAAGATAAATAAAAAAAGACCAAAAACCAGGATTTTCTTGTTCGGCATCCCCGATTTTCGGTCTTTCGTTGATTCCAGGACAAATCCTTTTTGTTTGAATTATTTCATCAAATCGGACAAAAAAGATTTCAATAATTTGGAATCGATTTTTTTGGAACCGGTTTTCTCTTGCAGTTCTTTCACATGCTGCATCACGATTTGTGTCATGACAGCGCCCGGCCGGGGATAAGCGGCCACGATATAGTGCGGCCCAGGAGCAGATTCACCCGCTTCCTGTTCCAGTTCGGCCCTGAGATTATCCGGGGAAATCAATGAATTGCCGTACTGAAAAATCACCTTGTCCATGGCTTTATAGACTTCTTTGCTTTCCTTGGTCAAACCGTAATAGTCCAAAAGCTGGGCAAACACATAGTTGGAAGTCGTGTAGACATCCTGCCCCTGCTCGGATTCGACCTGCCCCCCGTCTTCCGTCCGGCACATGGCCCAACCCATGAAGGTTCGGTTATTTTTATATAGTGTTTTCAGGATTTTCTTGGCGTGATCCTCAGAAATGAACGGTTCTTCACCCATGGCAATCAGAGCCCAGATCGCATCCAGCTGATTGACCCAGGTATCCGTATTCATTTCACCCGTTTCAGTATCATAGCAAGTAACATAATACTGCAGTCTCTGGCCTTTGTTGTTTTTTTCATCTCTCCATAACTTCTCAAGAACAAGTGAGACTTTTTCAAAATGCTCTTCATACTGTTTTCTTGCAGAATCATCTTTCATCATTTCAGCCATTTGGATCATGGCATAACAGCCAGCCATAAAAATCGTCGCATCGTAAGCATCTACACCAAACAAAACCAGATTATCAAAAGTATTTTTAACTTCACCCGGATTTCCCTCGGGGATACCATCCCCATCGATATCATGGGTTTTCAAATGTTCAAATCCAAACTTTAAGGTTTTCCAATTCTTCTTGAGAAAATCGGTATTCCCTGTAAACTTAACATTTCTCAAAACCCGGGTAGCCAACTTGGGGAAAAGATCTACCCAGTAATTATCATTATACCACGCATAATCGCTTTCATTACGCAGCGGATGACCCTTGGGCAAAGCGCCCACATCATGAGAGACAGCGCCCTTCACCTTCCGCACATCTCGGATTTGGACCAGCGATACATCTTCATACTCTTCCGGATAGGCTTCAAAATGCTGTCTGGCTTCGGTAAAAGAGGCATGATGGTGATAGTATCGCAAAGAATTATCTTCTCTCAAAATAGAGTCAATAAAACTTTGAGTCAATTCTTCTTCAATTTTCGGGAAGAGAATCAGCAAAACCATGGAATACCAGTCGACATCCGAAGGATTGATATAAGCATAATCAAAACATTCAAGAAACCTAGCCCTGTCATTTCCGTTTTTATCTTCCACCCAGACACAGGCATTGGACAGCGGAAAACTGAATTCGTTCAGGATCAGTCGTGTCATTCTAAAAGCGCCTTCCCGATCATCTTTGTAGGAAGGACTATTCGTAATCAAATTAAATATCCGGTTCTGGATACCACGTGTTCGTTTCAGCCATTTGGGATAATTTTCCAGAGCTGTTTCGGCCAGATCAATTGCTCTGGTATCTTTGTCCTTGAAATGTTTGACATATTTGCGTTCAAATTTTTTTCCGTCGATAAACCGCTGCTGCGGAAAATCCAGAACAACAGCCACCGGAATTTTCAGACTTGCTTTTGGCTTCAATGTAAAATGAAGGCTGATGGCGGCTCCGTAATCCTGATTTGGAATGGCATCCCGTTTCTCGTAAAAACTGCCGTCGCTATTCAGAAGCAAATCCTGCTTGAGCCGGTTTAAACAAAAATAGGGTTGCGTATCGATGTCTACGTTATCCATTTCTGGCACTGCGATGGCCATTCGATCTTCACATTCTTTGCTGCTCATAACCACGCCCCTGTTTCGAGCGGAATCGAATGCTTCATGTATATGGGCTTTTACCGGGGCTGAGCATACATAAACCGTATCCTGATCTGTTGGTTTAAGTTCTTTTTCCTGTAGATTAACCAGAGCAGGTTTTGGAACAACCAGAGTTATTTCTTGAGTTTTATTGGAGGTATTCTCAACTTCATACTCCTCAACTTCTATGGGCATCAGCGCCTGCTTGTCACCGGATAAAAGAGGAGAAATCATCCGTCGTGTGACCGTTACCTTCCCGAGTTGATAGATCATTTCGGCCAATGGCGTTGCAATCGAAATAGAGACATGTTTTTCGGATACGGGAGGATGATAGTAATTCTTCAAAGCGGGCACATCATCAGGACCTTCAACGATTTGGGGATCTCTTGTAGTAAGCATCATATATTCGTCTCTTGCGTCTTCCAAATCCGGATCGGCACAAAGACGGATAAACGGTGCCGACCCCAGCTGAATGGCATTCTGATTAAGCAAGATCAACCGGCCAGCATTGTTCAGCCGGTTGTACAATCCTTCAGGCGAAACACCAATTGAACAGGTCGGAGCGCCTTCGATCGCAATTGTATGCGGAAACTGCAGGGTTTTTGACATCCCTTGAAAATGAACGGTCATTTGATTTTCTTTATAAATCTTGGATATTTGTTTCCCTGTTATTGAAAAAATATCGCTTATTTTGATATCCTGCATACTGCACATCCTCCTTGCGTATTACTTTATGAGCGTCGAAATTTTACGTTTTAACAGGAAAATGACAGACCAAAATATGGCATGTTGAATTCCTTTTTGAATTTTGATCTGTCATTTTACATTTTGATATTTGATTTTTAATGTATTACAGCGTTACCTCACTTATTATGACTAACAATACGATAAACTCAACGGATGTTTCTTAGGAGGTTTAAGCTTCTCTGACGGTGTGGCCTTCTGGTCTTTGAGTTTGACCGGTATCTTTGTCGAGGCCGAGGTCTTAATTTTGCCGAAGAGTACACCGGCCGAAATCCTGATAGAATCAGGCGTTCCGCTGAAGTTACAAACCACTGCATCCGCTTCTTTGGTCGTGCCTTCGACATAGGGAGTGTTGGTCACTACCACAACCTTGTGCCCGGCGGCCTTAAGCTTGCGCACCAGCAACTGGTTGTTGCCGGTCTTGACAATACGGGCATAATAATTGGTCAAAACCACCACGTCTGCCTGCTTGGCGAGCTTGAGACACTCGTCGATCTCTTCCTTGAGTGCTGAAAAACCCGTATCCACTAGAATCAGGTCCTGGGCATATTTGTACATCTCTTCGCAGAACACGTGGGTGTGATTATACGGATCCTTGCCAACGAATTCATACGGAATGCGCTGCTCGACCACCATGATCTTCTTGTTTTTATCCAGCGGCAGCATATGATTGTTATTTCGAACAATGATCTGGGCCTTCTTGGATACATCCCAGCAAAGATCGACCACCGGCTTACTCAGGTTATACGACTCGGCCTTCTTGGCGTCCTTCTTACCTGCAGTTTCAAAGAGGCCCTGATCGTATTTCATACGCAAGAGACGTGTCACGGCATCATTGAGACGTTCTTCCGGCAGGTCGCCGTTTTCCACGGCCTGTTTGATGCCAAAGAAGCACTGTGCACGGGATTCATCATCAGCCTTGAGCAGAATAGTATCGCAGCCGGCAGCGATAGCCATGGCGCATGCTTTGGGCAAGGGCCACTTTTTCAGAATAGCGGCCATGCCGATGGCGTCCGAAACAATCACGCCGTCGAACCCCAGCTCGCCCTTGAGCAGGTCGGTCAACAGTACCTTGGACAGTGTCGTCGGATATTTAGCGTCGTAGGCGGGATAAACCGAATGGCCGGTCATGATTGCCATACATCCGGCATCGATGGCAGATTTGAACGGCACAAGGTCCACATCATGCATCCTCTTTTTACTGAGATTGAGAATTTCGAGCACGTCGTGTGCATCAGTACCTGAAGCGCCGCGGCCCGGATAATGTTTACCGGTCGCGGCAATGCCGGCGTCCTGATACCCTTTTACGGTCGCCGCCACATGAGCGGCACAGACCTCGGGATCGTCGCTGAACGACCTGACGCCGATTTCCGGATTCTTCGGGTTGGTGTTGCAATCGCAAACCGGATGGTAAAACTGAGTCACTCCCATATTACTGCAAATCTTGGCGAGGGTGTTGGCAACTTGGTAAGTCAGCTTAAGATCGCCAATAGCGGCCAGTCCCATAGGTGGCGGAAACTGTCTAACACCACCGGACATATAATCGTTCTTGAAGTCACCTTCCATATCAATCGTCATGTGCAGAGGAATACCGGAATGCCTTTTCATGGCAATTTTCTGCAGTTGGTTCAGCCTTTCCGTATATTCACCCGGTGTGATGCTGAGACCAAAGCCGCCGCCAGCGAAATAGGTGTGGGCTATATCATAGTAATCTTTCGGTGGTTTGAAAGTTTTATCGACTTGGGAATTACCCCAGTACAGGTTCTTGCAGGTTTCCAGGGCGTATGGCTCCAGACAAAGACCGCCGCAATGCAGCTTGGTGATCTGCTCGACGCCGCTCGGCGTCAGCATCGTGCCGCGCCATGTAAATGTTAGAAGCTGGCCAACCTTTTCTTCCAAGGTCATCTTGGTCAGAATCTTACTGACAAATGCCTCTCTTGCTTTTGACATCTTTTATCTCCTATGATTAATTAATTTACGATTCCCATTGACCTTTGTTGTTGGGACCAACCCAGAATTCGCGCTCGTACTTCCAGCCGGCTTCATCGATATCAAGCTTTTTCGTTTTCCATCCTGCCTTGATCCGTTTGGTCAAATCATCAAAGCCCTTGTTCCAGGTCAGACCATCCGGGACAGTGACGTTCATACTGCCGGCTGCATTGGCATATCTCAGACAGGATTCTATCGAATGATTCCACACAAATGCGGAAAGAAATCCCGCTATGGCCGAATCTCCGGATCCCAGAGCGCCCACAAATTTTTCTTCTTCATACACGGGGAACCAGAGTTCGCGGTTGGCCCAGTTTTCGATGTTTTCACATCCTGCGGCACCCATTGCTTTCAAGCGGTCCGGACCTGCGGTTCGAACATACAGTCCCAGATGACCGCACTTGACCATGGCAATGCCTGTGCCCATATCGATCATGTCTTTGCCCAACATGGATATTTCATCCACAGTCATGTGATCGAGTACGGTTTCTTTGGATCCCAATCCCTCTTTTCTTTCGAGGAATGTATCCTTGTAAAGAAAATAGAAAATCTCCTCTGCACTGGGAACCATGATATCGGTCAATGGAATCCATTCCTTCATAATGGCCTTCCAATCTACCTTATCGCCATATCCACCGACATCAGGGATGGAAAGATCAAGAACGGTGGTCGTGCCCAATTCTTTCGTTTTCTTGAGAATCCTGGTCAATTCAGCACCCGTATTGGAATATAATTTCTCCATCCAGGGCGGATAACCGAAAAGCATTAATTTCGAACGTTCCACCAGATCAAAACTCATATCATCATAACCGAACGTATCATTTGCACCGCAATGATGAAGATAAAAACGGTCGATTCCGGGAATGCAAATTGCGATAGTATAGGACGTCGATTCTCCCTCGACCATTTTGATCCCTGTGAAATGGCCTTCGTGTTCTTCATACCATCGAAGAATCTGCTTACCAAAATCATCATCCCCGATTTTACCGATAAGTTCTGTTTTTACACCGAGCCGCCGGATGGACACACCGGCATTGGTAACCGGACCGCCTCCAACGACAACACACTTGCCCATATTGATCATCTTGCCGGGCACAAGAACATCGGTCATCTTGTCGACTTTTCCTTCAATGGTAAAAGCAGGTATCAAATCAAGACAGGTGTGACCCGCAGCTACAATTTCAATGTCTTTCTCTTTCGCCATTCTGAACTCCTTATGAATTGGTTTTAAATAATTAAAGATAATTTCCGATTTAAAAACAACTATTTTTTGATCAAGAACAATTGTCCGGAATTAATTTATTGCCGTACTCTTCTTAAAAACAAAATTCTGACCGATTCTCTCAACTGCATCAAAAGCAGGTTTGGGCTGACAATGATGGTCAAACAATAAGGGATAATTCGTTCTCCCTTTGATCGGCCAGTGATTCAGCCACGACTGCCCGTCATGAATGCCCCAAATTGTCACACGGCTGATTTTGTTACTGTGTTTCAGAAAGATTTTGAAAAATTCAGCATAACGGTCGGCCAGCTTTTTCTGCATCACATCGGGCAATCTGCCCGTGAAAGGATTGAATCCTTCCTGCATTTCAAAATTTAATGAAATATCCGCTCCTATTTGATTATCCGGCAGTGGAAGTACGTTCACATCCAGTTCCGTAATCATCACTTTTACCCCGATTTTCGCAAATGCAAGTATGCTCGCTTCAATTTCTTCAAGTTTTGCGGGATAATCCAGACCCCAGTGTCCCTGTAACCCGATGCTGTCGATATGAACGCCTTTAAACTGCAGATTTCGTACCAATCGAACAACACCATCTCTTTTGGCCGGGAAATATAAAGAGTAATCGTTATAGTACAATTCTGCTTCCGGATCTGCCTCATGAGCATATTCAAAGGCTTTCCGGATATAATCTTCACCAATAATTTCCTGCCACTTGCTTTTCCTCATTTGACCGTCATCATCCACGGCTTCATTCACCACATCCCAGCCGTTCACTTTTCCTTTATACCGGCCGACCACAGTAAAAATATGATCCCGCATCCGCTGAAGAAGAGTCTCGCGGTTAACCAAATTTTGTGAACCGTTAAGAAATACCCAGGAAGGCGTTTGTTGATGCCAGATTAATGTATGGCCGACAATGAACATTTCATTCGCTTCACCCAATGCCACAAATTGGTCGGCAGGTCCAAAATTATATTCTCCCTGATCCTTTTGAATTTCCGACCATTTCATCGAATTTTCAGAAGTAATGCAATTGAAATGTTTTTTCAGAATTTTAAGTGAATCCGGTTCTTTTCCAATAACCTGATCATCAATCAAGGCGGTTCCCAGATAAAAATGATCTTTAAAAATATTTTTTAACATTGTTATTCATTCTAAAGAACCAGATATGATTCCGTTATAAACAATAACGGGATTATAAATCTTATTCGCCCACATCCAATTCTTAATTACTTCTTCCTTTCTCATGAATTGCAGTATCACTGACGATGACAATGAAAAAACGAAGCCCTATGCATCCGCTTTACGTCGCGCATTCAATTGATTCTCGATTTCCACCATTTTTGCATTCGTTAATGGATAAAAGAACATAATCGCTGCACCAATAATAGCGGGAATAGCTGCATAAAAACTCATTGCCAGCTTGATACCCATCAATGAGTGTGCGGTCTGTTCCGCATTGGGTACGTATCCGTACCCTGCCAGAATCCATGCCAGAATCGAAGCACCCAGGGCTACACCTAATTTTAAAGCGAAAAGCGAGGCAGACATGACCAGTCCGGTTGCGCGGCGGCCGGTCTTCAATTCCGAATAATCGGCCGTGTCCGTGTACAGGGCCCATTGCAGCACCGATACCGGACCCAATGCAAAAGACACAAGAAACTGAAAGACAAACATGAGAACGACATCATGCGGTCCCAAAAAATAGAAGGCTGCTGCGAATATACCGCTGAGTCCCAAGAATCCGGCATAAGTATTCCGCCTGTCCAGAATCTTGCTGAGCCAGCCGGCAAGGATGGAGCCTAAGATGGTCACCACCGAACCCGCCATAAAAAAGGTAGATACCATATTCTGATAGGTAAAACTATATGTTTTACCAAGAAGCATAACCTGTTGATCCTTGACAAAATAGGTAAAATAGTACATGATACATCCAGTCCGGATGAGAATGTACATGAGCTGAAATACGGTAGCACCTCCAATCATCAGCCAGGGTTTATTCTTCAGCAAATCGCCCAGATCATCCTTCAAACGGCTTTTCTGTCCTTTCGGAGGTTTTACCCTCTCTTTTGATATTGCAAAAGTGATAAACAAAAGAACAACAGCCAGACCGGAAAGAACCATCATGGCCCGTGACCACCCCAGTGCATCATTCCCCTTTCCAAATGCTTGCACCATTCTCAATGCTGAGTATTGGACAATTAATCCGCCTATAAATGCAGCCACAAAACGAAATTGGGAAACGATTGTCCGTACCCTGGCATTGGATGTAATCACACCCATCAGCGCCGAATAAGGCACATTGATAACGGTATAGAGCATCATCAACAGGGTGTACGTCACATATGCATAAGCAAGCTTGCCTGACGCACCAAGGTTGGGTGTGGTAAATGTCAAAACACCAACTATGCCGATCGGGACAGCGAACCAGAGCAAATAAGGCCGAAATTTACCCCAGCGCGTTTCTGTCCTGTCGGCTATCAAGCCCATCATCGGATCATTGACCGCATCCCATATTTTTGTGATTAAAAACATCGTTCCCACTGCTTTGGCAGAAATGCCGAAAACGTCGGTGTAAAAGATCGTAATGAACAGAATGAATGTCTGGAAAAACAAATTTGAGGCTGTATCCCCCACGCTGTATCCAATTTTTTCTTTTAGAGAAAGCTTTTGTGTTGCATGATCCATTGCGCACCTCTCTGGTTAAGTCAAGTAAAATTAAATTGAAAGATTATTTTTATTCAAAATTTGACAACTCATGATTTCATTTACGAACAATCCTAATTTCCCCTTTCTCAAAGGGGAATCCTCGTTCCGATACTTCGGAACGAAGTAGCAGGATTCAACCGGCTACTTCCCCACAATCTCCATCTGACTGAATCGCTGAAAATAATTCAGACACGTATCCCGCCAAATTTTCGCATCTTTTTGTTGTTTCTTTAATCGATCTGTGACATGCTGAAATATCTGCGAATCGATCCTGCCTTTCAGTAAAGCCCAGGTGGTTGCCATTTGATCGACATAACCGGTTCCTGAATAATACTTGTAACAGAGTTCCTGCCACAAGGTCCGTCCGGAGTGCATGACATAATTCCACGGTACATGATGAAACCAGAGCAAATATTTTTCAGGACACGTATAAATATCGTTAAATTCTTCCCGAAGAGGCGAGAAATACTGACTGACCGCATTGCTGCCCGATGTGGTGCGGTCAAATCCGAGTCCTGTACTGTCAGCGCGGTGATAATAAACCGATGTCCAGTCAAGACGCGGTGCGTTGGCATGATCCGGTCCGGGACCGTAATGAAAATCCGGCTGCATGATGTGGTGCAGTCCCAACGGCGTCATGTAATTCACACAGGCCTCCCGCGACCCCATCATCATTTTCTTAATTGTCAGAACGAGAGAATCTTCATTTGTCAGGGACATTCGAATCCATTCATTTGCAATTTGATCTGCGGAAAGTGTGTGATCCCACGCCAGGCGGCCGTACGCGTACCAGTTGGCCTGGGCGAAAAAATGACCGCACCAGTTCCGGTCATCTCCGATATTGGCCACACCGGCAATTCCGGTCATTTTGTAATCGAAGAGTGATCCATCCACAACCTTTGCAAGTGTGGAGCCGGGGCCTTTTGCGTACAAATCAAATTCCAGATACTCTTTCCACATGGGAGCGAGATAGACAAGATGTGTGGAATGCCCTAAATATTCCTGTGTGAGCTGCAGTTCCAGCGTCATCGGTGTTTTCGGCATTGCCCCGAATAGAGGCTGAACCGGTTCACGAGGTTGGAAATCAACCGGACCGTTTTTGGCCTGAACAAATACATTGGGGCGAAACTGGCCGTCCAGAGGAACGAATTCTTTGTAAGCCCGTTTTGCTCGATCCAGATCGGTATCCGCATTATAAACAAAAGCGCGCCACATCACGACACCGCTGTATGAAGAGAGCGCTTCGGCCAGCATGTTGGCACCATCTGCGTGGGTTCGGTTATAATCCTGCGGACCCGGCATGCCCTCTGAATTGGCTTTCACCAAAAATCCGCCGAAATCGGGAATGAACCGATAAATTTCCGCAGCTTTATCTTTCCACCACTGACGCACTTCCGGATTCATCGGATCCGAGGTGGACAAATCACCAATCCCTGCCCTTCGGCTGCGCTCAATGTGAAATTTGGCTGAAATGGGCGACGAAAAATTGATGGATAAAAAGACACGAATACCGTAGGGACGAAAAACTTCCGCTAATTTTGCGACCTTTTTTAAATATTCAGGTTTCAGAATATCCGGATTGGCATTGACATTATTGAGAACAGTTCCGTTGATTCCCAGCGATGCATTGGCCCTGGCATAATCGCTGTACCTGCCATCGACTTTTTCCGGGAGTTCATTCCACTTCCAAAGAGACCGGCCGGCATAGCCCCGTTCAACACGGCCGTCAAGATTGTCCCAGTGGTTGAGTAGACGATACTGGATTATGGATTTTGAAATAATAAAGATTTTGTCAAGATCCGTTTGTGTCTGGATGAGCCGTAAAAAATGAAACGCGCCGTAGAGTAATCCGATTTCATCATTGGCAGAAATGATGGTACATCGATATCCGGCAACTTTTCCGGATTGAATTAAAAAGCCTTCTTTTCCTACTGCAAGCAACTGTTTTGTATCGAAACTTTTTTTAATCATATTTAAATTTTCGAGTGTACCAACGATTATCAAACCATTTCGGGAAAGAGATGTTGTCAGAGGCACCTTTTTTCCAAGAAGACCATTTAATCCATTTTTCAACTCGTCTCGAATGATTTGACATGTTTCTGATGTACCGCTCACCATGATAGATGAAATCTGCTGACGGTATGTCTTTAACTTCAATGCATCGGAAACCGGGTGATACTTCATCCATAATTCATAACCGTCGTCACTGAAAGCCGGGGAATGATGTATGCATTGACAAATAAAAATGATAAATAGAATTATTTTACCGGAAATTTTCAATGATGCCTCAAAAAATATAAACGAAAAATATTGTTACTTATTTAAAATCGATTCAAATTTTCTGACATTATCTTGCTTTCAATCCCGTCTTTGATCGCAGTCTGAATACTCTCGTAACCATATAACACACAAAGAATGGATATCGTAATTCATTAATTTTTAATAGCGTGAACGATAACGCAAATTTGTAAAAAAAAGTACGCTCTTTTAAATAAAATCCCGTATATTATAATCAAAAGAGATAAAAATCGCAAGCTATTTTTTACAGCACCCGGAAAGAACTTCTTGTTTAGTAGCCAAATTTGGAATTGATGTCAATAATTTATTATATTTATCAGTCAAAAAACATTTTCCTGATTCGAAAAATAACTATCTCAGACAATGCTTGGCTGATATCACTTACCATTCAAGTCCATTGGCTTGATTTAATGATTTTATCTTTCTGATCTTTACCAGCAGTTTTTTCTTTAAGTGAAGTGTATTATAATTGAGATTGAATATTATAAAAAGCGGCCAGGGCATAGACCAGTGCAGCCTGCCAGTTAATGGCAATTTCATTGGTTCGAAAATCTCCCTGATCATCCATCCAGTCTGTCGCGGTTTCTCCACCTCCTACCAAATATCCCGGCCAGGGGGAATCAATCCCATCCGCTCCGGACCGGCGGTCATGAGGACACATCGGAGGAAGATGCCCCAATCCGGTGACATATGATCGTCCGTAATAATTTTGGCCGAACAAATGATCGACAATATCGATCATAGCGGAAATATATTTGGATTCCGATGAAATTCGATAAGCAGCATACAATATCAAGGACTGTCTTGCCACAACGCCGTTGCATCCCCACCAGTATTTGCCTGCGAGTGTGCGGCCGTATACATCCATTTTCCCAAAATAGAGAAGACTGTCCGCTGTCAGAACCAAATCTTCCTGTATAGTATTCATTAGTATCGAATCTCTGCCGGATTGTTCGGACAAAAGATAAGTAAACATACCCAAATTTTGAAGATTGGGCCAGTCAAAAACACGTTCGATTTTTGGTGATGCTTCTCTTGCATGAATTTCAAAATCTGAAAGATACTGATCATCATTAGTCGTCTTCCACATTTCTGCTGCAGCCCATAACCGGTCATCATAGTCACCCGATGCGTATACTCCTGTTCGGAATCCATCCATATTCGCCCGTTTGTTTTCAGGATGCATTTTTAAAAACAGATAACTTCTATTCGCTGCTTCAAGACATCGGTTTGCATAAACAGAATCGTACGGCATAAAAATTCGCGCACTCATGGCCATCACTGCGGCAAAATCCGCCGTCGCTTCTGTGCTCCAGTCCGTAAAATAGCGTTTCTCGTGATCATCTTCAGGCATGATAAATCCCGAGAATTTCAGCCGTGTGAGTTTGTGCAGCACCTTTCCGGAATCTTCCGCTACAGCCATTTTCAAAAGCCAGTCGGTTTCCCACTTTATTTCTTTGAGAAAATCCGGATACCCCGGAGCAGTTTCAGGAAGATCCAGTGAGAGATGTTCGAGCCGATCTTGAAAATGTTCCCACGCCAGAAACAATGTGCCCGCCGTAAGGCATGCATTTGTGACATACTTGCCGTAATCCCCGGCATCATGCCAGCCGCCTGTGCCATCCCGTTGAATCAAATCGGAATCGGGACGATACAGCCATCCATCATCCATGTGGCAGGGAGCATGCTGAAACACCTGCCCCTGATGTTCGCCTTTCACGGCAGTCCCGCAGCGAAGCATATAAAATCCCCGCATGGTCGTATATAGCGCGAAATCAAAAACATGATTACTGATCTGAAAATCAATGGATCGTCCCACATCTGGCACATCAAGAAAGTATATCCCGGGCTTTGTGAGCAGAGAAAAATCTGCGGCACGAACCGTCTGGTTTACATCTTCCTGATACCGTGGAGCAGCAGCCGTCCCTTGCAGAACAGGCTGGCCCGTGGAAGCATCGATGACAGAAAAATCCGAGCATTCCGAAATGATCACAGCTTTTTTAGGCATACCGGGCAGAAATCCTAATGAATTCAAGCGGATGTCGGAATCAGCCGCATTAATTCTTGAGAGAACGGATATCATGCAAAGTAAAACAATCAATCGTAAATTCATGGTTGAAATCCTTTACTGGAAATTAAAACGTGATCACAAATCCCCCGTTGCCTTTCATCTTCACAACAAGCGGATTTCCGGTATCTGCCATTATTTTCACGGATTGAAAAGACCGATTGTTCTCACCGTCCGAAATCATCCATCCTTCTTTATGAGGTGTGAGAAGATTTAAATCGAGTATGATTTTCCTCTCAACATCCTCTCCATTGATTCCCGCAACTATCCAGGTCTCTCCGGACCTCCGGGCCAAAACCACAAACTTCCCAGGATATCCATCGAGAAACAGCGTTTCGTCCCAGACCACAGGGACGTTCCGCATAAAATCTTTCACGTATTCCGGGACGCGGGCCATTCCCCGGGGTGTTTCGGCAAAATGCTGAATCCCCGACCAGAAAATGACTGAACAGGCCAGTTCAAACCCGTTTGAAGTAATCCGCTCGATATTTGGGACTTCAGAAAAACAAACCGGCGTAAAATCCATGGGATCGAATACATTCCGTGTAAACGGCTGCATGCATGCATGTTCGGATTCACGGTCTGCATTGACCTGTTCAAAAGTAACATACTCAAATCCCCGGACCGCCTCTGTAGTGATGAGATTGGGATAGGTCCGCTGCCAGCCTCTCGGAAGCGTCGCGCCGTGACAGTTCACCATCAAATTAAATTGGGCCGCATCCTCGAAAATATCCTGATAATAACTCATGACCGACTGGCCGTCGCCGCCGAAAAAATCGACTTTAACACCTTTGATGCCCATCTCCCTGAGTCTGCTGAATTCTTTCATCCTGCTTTCATGCGTGAGAAGCTTGTTTCTGGGCTGCAGCGGCGTTGTGTTCCAGTCCCCGGCTGAATTGTACCATAAAATCAATCCGACATTTTTAGTCCGCGCATAATCGGCGAGTTCCTGTATTTTTTTATATCCGATCTGTGTATTCCAGAAAGCATCGATGAGACAGTATTCCCAGTGCATGTCCGAAGCATAATCTATAAAACGCTTTTGCACATCATAAACAGTGGAATCGTCCTTCAGCAGCACCCAGCTCCAGGAGGAACGTCCCGGCTTGACAAAGGAGGCATCTTCAATTCGGGAGGGTTCAGCCAGGTCCGTTCCCAGTGTGGATTCTGCAATGAATTTTAATCCTCTGCCGATTACAATGATCCGCCACGGCGTTTCCCAGGGCAGTCTGGATTCAGGTTTTAAAGGACCGTGAAAAACAGTTTCCAGCGTTTGCGGAAAATCGATATAAAATCGATAATCGATAATATCCTGCTGCAGCCGGCATCCGCAGTAATCCCGGTCCGGGGCCGTCTCGGAAACCAGCAACCAGATATCACCGGATTGGAACAGCGCAGGAAAGGCCCAGCCCGGTTCGCTGAACGGAAGGGAATGGATGGAAACACCCTGCGTATAATATTCTTCGTAACAGGGATTGACCTGGTTCCATCCCGATTTGGCTGCATCCATGGGTTGAAGAAATGCCTTTGTTTCGGATTGGAAATTAAATTCGCTGATTTCGCGGACTATTTTCTTGATTTCATTGGACTGGTTCGGGAACACATACCGGAATGCCGCGCCGTTATTCGACACCCGGAACACCACATCCATCTTTTGGCCCTGACCATTTTCAAGACGGAAAACACACTCGATCCCCTCATAATGACAATGCCGCCGCTTGCCCTGAATCATTTCGTAATCGAATAAAATTTTTCTGGGATGGGATACGGATAACAACGACAAGCCATTCAAAAAATTTGCATCTTTCAGGATCATTCCCAGCCGGGAATCTGAGATGATTACAGAATTATCAAAAAGAATTTGATATACAGCCGTCGAATCTGATTGAATATGAAATTGCACAGAGATTTTATGATCCGGACTGTGGACATAATTCATCTCTGATCGACTCGCATATGTCATTTGGAATTTCACAAAAAGCAGCCCGATGAGACACATAAAAATGAAATTTCTTTTTTTTCGCATCAGATGATCCCTCAATCAATATTGTTATATTTGGTTAATTAAAATTTCAATCCTTCCCTATATATTCAAACCAGTCAAAGTCAGCGGGAACAGAACAAACCTGTCCGTTTCCCGTTGCATACAGGCCGAAATATACCCCGGTGAAACACATACCGTCTTTGAAGCCGATACGCTCGACAGACAGATCTTTCGTCAAAGCCTCGCCCAATACCCTCTCCTCACCCGTGTCGGATTTAAAGGAAAATGTGTACGTCAGCGGTGCAGCTTTGATTATCAGAGTAACCGGACCGGCCGGGGCTTTCGCATATATGACAGGATCAATAATCTGCGCATCCACGATTTTACGGAAGAAAACCTGACGTCTGCCATCATGGAAAGTCACACCGACATCATAATGATACTTATTGTTCTGCAGGGCCGTCAGACCGGCTTCTTCATTTTCATGCTTTGGATCGAAATCGAGCAGAGTCGATACAACACAATTCAAATCCGTCTGGCGGATGCCCGCGAAAGCGGGTGAATCCTGACCGCTGATGCTGATTGCCGATCCATTCAAACGTAAAAATCCCGGCCGGGCCGTCAAAGAATAATCCGCCATATTGGGATTCCTGAGATAATTCCATTCCAGCCCCAAAGAAACGTCGTCAAAATCGTTTCGTGCAGGCGGTTCCGGCCACACCTGCTGCGGCAGTTTCGGTGCGGTCATCTTCAGAGAAATCGTGCCGTTTCCGTTCACCACGGGCCATCCGTCCTCGTTGAAAACGACGGGAGTCAGAAACGTTTCCCGCCCCATGTGATGAAAGCGGCCGCCCTGTGGCCGGATACCAAGACAGACCATCCACCAGCCATCCGGTGTTTGGACCAGATCCGCATGCCCGGTCGCCTGGATCGGATTGTCCTGCAAATGACGATGGGTCAGGATGGGATTGTTCGGATCGGATTCGAACGGCCCCCACGGAGAATCGCTTCGGGCAACAGTGACACTGTGATCGTAACTGGTGCCGCCTTCAGAAATCATGAGATAATATTTACCGTCAATCTTGTACATATGCGGCCCCTCCGCCCATTGACCACCTGTTCCGCCCCAGATTTTTTTGAGTTCGCCTTCAAGCTTTCCGGTCTCCAGATTCAGGATACACTGACCGATATAGCCGTCGCCTCCACCCACGTGACGGATATAATAAACTGTGCCGTCATCGTCGAAAAATAGAGAGGGATCCATGCCTTCATGATCGAGCCAGACCGGCTCGGACCAGGGGCCGGCCGGATCTTTTGCCGTCACATAAAAGTTGCCGCCTGCGTCTACGTTGGTGGTGATCATATAAAATGTGCCGTCATGATACCGGATTGTGGGCGCGTAAATGCCTCCGGAAGCCCTCATCTTTTCAAGAGGAAGCTGACTTTCGCGCGTCAAACAATATCCGATGAGCTGCCAATGAACCAGGTCTTTACTGTGAGAGACCGGAACTCCCGGGAAATACTCGAACGTGCTGTTCACCATATAATAATCATCCCCCACACAGCAGATACTTGGATCCGGCCAAAATCCCGGAAGGACGGGATTGGTGAATGTTTTAATCACTGATCTTTGACATCCTGAAGTAACAGCCATTAGAATCAAGCCCATAATAAACATGATAGAATATTTCATAACTGTTTCCTTTCATGAAATGAGATTCGCGTTTGTAACTCCAACAGAACTATCCAATATTGATTTCTTTTCCAAGAACTTCAAAAAACCTCTCCCTCGCTTGCCTCTCGATCCACGGCTTGTGCCCGCACTTTTGTAGAAGAACGAACCGGAAATCTTTCAGTATCCGGGACAAAGGTTCTTGTACTCCTTTTGCTGGGTGCGGATCGTAATCACCGTGAATCGCTACCACGGGACACCGGATCTGTTTACCAAGTTTTAACAGTTCTCCGCTCTGCCTTAATTTCTCCGCTTCGGGCCACACTTTTTGAAATTGATCCAAATCAAATCTTATATCCTCCGATTCGATTGTTATCGGATCATACACATCCGCCTTGCTGATCAGCCTTCCAAATCGCTCGAACAATTCATTTTTATCATCCGTTTCAGGATCTTCGATCTTCCGCATTAAAGATTCGACTTCCAGTCTCTCTTTCTCGTTGAGCCTGCTCATTCTTGTCCGGTGAATATTTTTTGTATACATTTCCTCGAACGGCCCGCTGCTGACAAATATCAATTTCCGGACCAGTTTGGGATGATGCGCCGCAAGAAGATAGCTCAACCACGCCCCCCATGAAAATCCGATTAATATCATGGGAGGATCGCCTTTAGCTTTCAGGACATCCCGTAATTCTTCGACCTGTCCATGAACTGATTCCGCTGTCTGAAGCGGTTCTAAAACACCAAATTTGGAAGACAACTCGCGCGCTACCGGCGCCATCTCGCCAACCGCACCCGGCCCGCCGTGAACAAGACAAACATGAAAGGGTGGATTCCCATACTTTCTTAGATTCTGATAAACCATTTAAGCATAATTTAATGACTGTGATAATTGGAAGCAATAAGTAATACAGAATAGGAAATCTTTTTGGAAGATCAAAATAAAACTGCAATTACTGCACATTGATAAAAACACTCCCCCGGATATCACGAGAGGAAGCACCTGCCATCAATTCAAATGCACCCGGTTCAACCACCCATGTCATGACTTGATCATCAAAGAAAGCAAGATCCCGGACCGGCAGGAGAACACACACCTCTTTCTCTTCACCCGGCTGGAGAAATACTTTTTCGAATCCCTTCAGTTCCTTGACAGGACGAACCACGGAAGCATCGGCATCATGCATATAAATCTGAACAGTCTCTGCCCCGGCCCGGTCTCCAATATTTTTAACGGTCACAGATAACCGGATGGTATCATCGACACTGTAAATATTCTGATCTGTCTGAATGGATGAATAGGTGAAACGAGTATAGGAGAGACCGTGTCCGAACGGATAGAGCGGTTCGATCTCTTTGGTATCGAACCAGCGGTAACCCACCAAAATACCTTCTTTGTAGATTGCAGTCATATTTTCCCCGGGATAGGTATTCAAAGCATGGGCCGGGGAATCCTTCAATTTAACCGGCATCGTGAACGGCAGTTTGCCCGAGGGATTGACATCCCCGAAAATCACATCAGCCATGGCGGTACCTGCTTCCGACCCGTTGAACCATCCCCACAGTAATGCGGAAACAACCGGTTCAATTCCAGCAAGATCGTACGGTGCCGAGGCAATCATCACGACAACTGTATTGGGATTAACCTCCACAACAGCCTTGATCAATTCGGACTGACCGAAAGGCAGTTTCATGTCTTTTCTGTCAAATCCTTCGGATTCAATGCTACGGTTCGATCCTCCAAAAATCACAGCCGCATCACAGTTTTTCGCGATTTCAACGGCTTCCCGGATCAAATCCCTGTTTGCTGTTGAATCCGGAACCCGGATTTTCCATCTTCTTCCGATATCAATAAGATTGTATTTCTCTTCGTACCCCTGTGCGTACCGGATTTCGATTTCATCACCGACTTTATTTTCTAATCCCTGAAGCGGCGGGATTTCCTTCAGTGCTTTGACGCCCGCTCCGAATCCTTCCTGGGCGTGACAATGCGTTCCATTTTCACCAAAAATGGCCAGACGTTTGATTATTTTTCTGTCCAGGGGGAGAATTTTCTCACTGTTTTTTAAAAGAACAATTCCCTCTGAGGCCACATCATAGGCAGTCTGAAAATGTTCCGGTGTGCCGATCGATCCGCTGCACCGGTTGCTGTCTGTGGTTTTGCAACTCAGCATCACATAGAGAACCCGGCGCGCTTTGTCATTGACAATGCTCACCGGCACATCGCCCTTCTTTACAGCTTTCATTAATGGATCGGCAAAGAAATAGTTCTCGTATTTCTCCCGCGTACCCATTTCAATGTCCAATCCGTTCAATGCCGCATCAACTGTACTGTGCGTGGCTCCCCAATCCGAGATGACCACTCCCTTGAATCCCCACTCCTCTTTGAGGACTTTATTGAGCAGATAGTCATTCTCGCAGCAGTACCATCCACGCACCTTATTATAGGCCCCCATAAATGCAAGCACGTCTGCTTTTTGAACAGCCGCTTTGTAAACGGGTAGATAAATTTCACGGAGTGCCCGCTCATCGACCTGCACATCGATCTGCCACCGCATCCATTCCTGATTATTGGCAATGTAATGTTTGATACACGCTGCCGCATCTTTACTCTGAAGACCCTGAATATACCTCACTGCGATTTCCGCGTTCAAATAGGGATCTTCTGTAAAGAACTCGAAATTCCGTCCGGAAATGGGCGTGCGGATAATATTTACAGACGGTCCCAGCAAGATGTCCTTTCCCCGCGCACGGATCTCTTCGCCCAGCGCTTCTCCGAATCGAAAAGCCAGTTCCCGGTTCCAGGTCGCAGCCAGAGCGGGACCGGCAGGGAAAAAAGTGGCCGAATCGGTTTCCAGATTCAGAGGCTCCCAGGAATCCCTTTCCACTTCTTCCCGCACTCCTGTGGGCCCGTCTGCGGATTTCAGTTCGGAAATTCCCAGCCTTTTAACGCCTGTTGAAGAAAATTTGGAGTTACCGTGCAGCAGGGCAATTTTTTCTTTCAGTGTCAGTAAATTAAGTATGCTGTCCACTTTCGCTTCGATTTGAAATTGAGTGAACGAACTGTTCTGCGTGGTCCCTGCGGATATAAAGGAATATCCAACAAAAAGAGAAAATATTAAAAAACTGATCACAGGGATAAAATACTTCGAATTCCAATTAGACATAGAGGTCCTTATGATTTTAGCCGTTTGTACGGATTTTCTTTTCCGGATTAATTTTCTACAGAGTTATTTTATAAATCGCATAACTTTGACCCGGAATTTCGAGGTGACAATCCTCTCCATTGATCTTAATTTTGGCCTTTGTGCCGCTCAACAGTGTCCGCTTTTTAATTGCAGGTTGTATGTGAAACTGCGCACTGCCTTTTTGAGCCGAGGGATTGAGCACCACTAAAATGTTTTCATCCTTCCACGACCGAATATAGATAAAAGGATAGGTAAACGGTTTGGCATAAACGGGCGTAAACAATCCATTGGCACAGAGGGCCTTTTCCCGCTTTCTCAACTGAATCAATGCCCTTACTTTGTTCAGAAACGAATTTGGATCTTTTTCCTGATCCGCAACATTGGGAGCATTTTCATCCGGATCCACAGGGAAATAGATTTGATCGGGAGCCGCTGGCGAGAATCCTTTGTTTTCACTTCGGTTCCACTGCATGGGCGTTCGTCCGCCTCCGCGTGTTCCGTAGGCTCCCTCTTTTGTCGGAATACCGGAAAGCTGCTTCATCCCAATCTCATCCCCGTAATAGACAAAAGGGATACCCGGGAGTGTCATTTGAAAAGCACTGATTACTTCCAGATCTTTATAACTTCGGTCAAAATTTCGAATACGGATCAAATCGTGATTGCCGACGGGAATACACACATATCCCTTTCCCTGGACCGCATTTAGCTGATCCATATATTTTTCTAAAAAGGCTGTAATGTCCCCTTTTCCCTCTTTTTCAAAAAAACTGTGGCCATTAAAAAAGAGATTTCGTTTGTTTTCTTTCTGATAGAGATCGCTGAATTCGGTAAACCAGTGATAAAAATCGGCGTAAAATCCGCCCGGTATTGCCGCTTTCGGATAAGACCATTCGGCCACTGAAAAGGCTTCAGGATATTCCTTGTCGAGAATTTCACGAATCTCTTTCCAGAACAGCGCGTTTTTATTTTCGGTATCATCTTTAACAAGCGCTCCGGCCATATCCGCGCGGAAACCATCCGCTCCCATATCCATCCAGAATCGTAAAACGTTCTTCAACTCTTCTTTCAGCGCGATAACATCGGGATGATCCACCGGCAGCTGCCACGGCTGTTCAGGATCGGGACTGCCGTATCCAAAATTCAGGGCCGGCTGGTGCCAGAAAAAATTATTCATAAAATTCCCGTTCCGGTTGCAGTATCCCTGAATGAATCTGCTCGAATACTTTTCCATTCCGGGGAACCAGGTCCCGTTGGTCCAGATATACCAGTTGCTGTATTTGTTGGGTTCGGGATCACACGAAGCCTGAAACCAGGAATGTTCTATACTGGTGTAACTCACCACATAATCGAACAGGATTTTCAATTCGCGCTGATGGGCCTCATTAAAAAGCTGTTCCGCATCGGCATTGGTGCCGTAACGGGGCGCCACCTGGAAATAATTAGAAATATCATATCCGGCATCTTTAAAAGGAGATTTAAAGAAGGGATTGATCCAGATTCCGTCGACGCCTAAACTTTTCACATAATCCAATTTTTGAATGATTCCCTGCAGATCACCGATGCCATCCCCGTTTGAATCGTAGAAGCTTTGGGGATATATCTGATAAAACACGGCCGTGTTCATCCATTCGGGACAATTTGAGACAAACACTTGATTAGAAATCCGGGCCGAATCGATAGAAAATTTCTTCGATTCCGAATCATTGGAAATGGCGTACGATCCCCACAGTAAAAACATAATAACAAACATCACTGATTTCATTGCCTTTTTCACGATATACCTCCTATTTATTATTTATTGATAAAAATGCTGTTGTTTGACTGTCAAATTTCATGTAGGCAGGATGCAGAGTACGCATTTTACCTCTATTTCCTCAGCCCGCCCGAATTGGTCACAAAGGCTACCTTCTTCGAGTCCGGTGACCACGAAGGAACATTGATCGTCCCCTGACCGCCGTACAGATAGGCGACCACACGAATGCTCATATCTTTTAGATTGATCAAGCGTAAATAGACTTGCTTGTAATAAGGATGATCCCACGGATCTACTTCCGGTGGATAGGACAGAAAAATCACCCATTTCCCGTCCGGGGAAGGATGCGGGAACCAGTTTTGGAACGCATCGTCGGTGATCTGTGTTTGTTCGGAACCATCAGAATGCATCCGCCAGATCTCCATGGGACCGGACCGGTTGGAATTGAACCAGATGAAGCGGCCGTCAGGGGAATAATCCGATCCGTCGTCGAGAAAGGAATTATCTGTCAATTGAAATTCTTCACCGCCTTTGGATGAGATTTGATATAGATCCCACTGTTCATTGCGTTTGGCCGTATAAATGAGCGTTTTCCCGTCGGGGGACCATCCGTGCCAGTAGGAAGGACTTTTATCTGTAATCTGTCTGGGAAGACCGCCAGCAACAGACACGATATAAATAACCGAATTTTCTCCCGAAGGACGGTCCGATGCATGATGACTGAGTGCCAGTAATTTTCCGTCGGGTGAGAAACCGTGATCATTGTTATTGGCCGTAGCAAAATCAGTATCGATTAATTCCAGATCGCCTCCTTCAGCTGGAATACGATATAATTTACCGTGGCTGTTGACCACGAAGAATGTCCCGTCCCTGGACCAGTTCGGCGCTTCGAAGGGCTGTTCTGATTGAAGCACTGTTTTTCTCAAACTGGTTTCAATATCAAGAATCTCCAGCCGCGAGCCTATATAATCCCGGTAAGGGACAAAGTCCTTTTTGGCAGGAATCGTTAAACGGGTGTTGCTGAAAACAGCTTCCTCAACCACATCGGAATCGTGCGAACAAACAAACAGCCCTGCATAACAGTCCGTAGAGTCGAAAGAAACCGTTATCTCGCCGACAATCTGAAAAGGATGTCCCGGTTTTGCGCCGAGCATTCGGAAAGCATTGCCTGTTTTTTCAAGCCGCAGAATGGATAGAAAAGAATCCGGTGAAGCGAATTGAAGCGTCGCTGAATCGGGTTCCAATCGATACTGCATCGACATAAGCCCGGCGCCGTGAAAAGCGGCATCCACGTACCGCGATCCCGATTCGAGATTTTCGCGGATGATCAGCCCGCCTTTCCGGTGAGGATTCACACCTTCTCCGACCCATTCCATCTGCGTGTCGAGAACAAAGTCACCGCTCATCCTTTTCCAAAGAAAATGAAATTCATCTTCCCCGAACCACATGTTGGACCCAGCACCCTTAAGCCGATACTGGCCGGATGACGAATCATAAAAACTGGCCCCCGGAAATTTCATCTGTCCGATGTCTGTTGTGCTGGTAAAAATCCCGAGATTTTTTGATGGTTTCATTGAACATCCCATTAAAATGATAAGAACAATCGATACAAATCCTTTTGGACAAGCAGTGCAATTCCTCTTTAACAATGATTTCATCGAACACCCTCTTTTTGACTCAAATCCAGCAGATGAAGAATATCTACCCAATTACTTCTTGAATAGTCGCAACATGACAACATCATGAGAAGCGATCTTTGTTTTGAAAATCTGCTTCGTGGTACCGATGTCTTTTTTCGTCCACAAATCGCGGATTTGATATTCTTTTTCCGCAAAAGAAACCTGTTTCTTGAATTCATCATCCTTGATGATCTTTTCTCCCCAGTCAAACTCGATCTTCTCCGTATTTTTCCCACGATTCAAAAAGCAGAGAGCCATATCCCCGCCTTTTAAAGGTTTGGCCCAGATTTCCCAGTCATCCTTCTGATAACATCTAAAGCCCTGGATCCCCAGGGAATCCTGATTGACGGCGATCACTTCTCTGTTCGTAAGAATTGTGATTGTCTCCTGGCTCATATGCTGTAAATCATTGCCTGCCATTAAGGGTGAAGCCATCATGCACCACAGGGAGAAATGAGCCCGGTCTTCTGCAACGCTCATCCCGTTGCCAACCTCCATCATGTCAAAATCATTCCAATGATCCGGTCCCGCATATTTTCGAATATCGGGCCGCATATCGAGAATCTGCAAAACGCCCCATGAGATCCAGCTGCCGTGGCCTTCTTCACCGTCAAAAATCGGAGCGATATCGCCGGAAATGCGCCAGAGATGGCCGACCTCTTTTCCCCATTCCCAGGGTTGATTATTCCCCCATTCACAAAGACTGAATACAATGGGACGTTCGGCCGCAAAAAGTGCATTGCGCATGTTCATGTAGGCACCCTTGGCATTTAAATCATCTGTGTTGCACCAGTCGTACTTAAGATAATCCACTCCCCATTCCGCGTAGGTGAGCGCATCCTGATATTCATATCCGCGGCTTCCCGGATGCCCCCCGCAGGTTTTCCATCCGGCATCCGAGTAGATGCCGAATTTCAATCCTTTGGAATGAATGTAATCCGACAGAACTTTCATGCCGGAAGGAAAATGTTCCGGATTCGGGTGAATAAATCCCAGGCTGTCCCGCTCTCCGTGCCAGCAGTCATCAATTACGATATATTGATAGCCGACATCTTTCATTCCGCTCTCGATCATGGCATCCGCGGCCTGCATGATCAGTACTTCATTGACATCACAGCCAAAACAGTTCCAGCTGTTCCATCCCATCGGCGGAGTCAGCGCCAGCCCTTCGAATTTCTGCGCAAATGCAGAAACCGAACACAACAAAACGGCTGCGATCACTGTTCTCTTCAATTGCTGTTCTCCTTCCCTTTTGTATTCTTGGATTGATTTCTCTATGGCATGATGTGATCACCCTTTTCAATAAGTACATATTGCACGGACCGTCCGGGAGAAACAAATTTGATAATATCCTCAAGCAAATAGGCATAAGCCTCAGCATCTTTAAAATCCTCGATGGGACCGCCACTGGTATAATCCGGACCGTAATCGTTCACGTATACTACCTGCGAAAAATCACCATTGTCATCCCCGCCGGTCAAAGAATAGATATAATATCGTTCTCCGCACCCATAATTCCCAGGTTCCAATTTCACAGTCTGTTCCGATTCCCCTTTGTTCACGACGACCACTCCCATTTCGCCGGAACTGAAATTGGAGGCATAGGCAACCACATCGCTATCGCCTGTGACTGTCGAATTCATCGTGTAATCCCCGTAGAATTTTTGGAAATAGGCCATGTAAAAAAAAGCGGGCCGTGGATTCCATTTTGGCACTCCAGGTTCGTCTCCTTGATTGAACATACCGTGATCATTTCCGTTGTCGTACCCGTTGGCCAAATCCCAGCGGGCCGCTAAACTATATCCGTTTTTAACCAGTTCCCCGAGTACGACGGCAGCATGCATACCGCTGATAAATGAACACGACTGTTTGGATCCCACCGCAAAAATGTTCCACTCGGTAAGTGCAATCGGCTTTTGCAGAACCTGATTTTCACTGATGGTCCGTTTCATGTAATTCATGATATCGGTTGTCCTGGTGATCGCGGAATTTAAAATGACTTCTGCACTTGAATTTTCATTGTAATTCGTAAAGTAGTTGTGCACGATGAAAAAATCCGCCGCATTGCCTGATTGACTGAAGAACTCTTGGTTCCACGTTCGTGCCGGTGGAATCCAGGAATTACCGACAGGATCCTCAATCAACTGGGCTCCGATGTAGATCGTGCTGCCAACCCCTTGTGCCGCTTTGCGCATGGAATCAGCAAACACATTGAAATGTTTGCCATAGATTGTGCCGGTAATGATCTCCGGCTGCCCCTCCTGGTTCCGTCTCGTATCGATTTTATAACCGGCCTGCCAGGGGGCAAAGTCTTCGTTGCCGATCTCCCAATATTTTGTACGACCATCATCATAACGTACCCACTCGGCTGCATAATGCGCTGCGGTGGCAGCCGGATTCGGTCCTGTCCCATAACGTGAATAACTGAAATTGACACAGATGATACCCGTATTATCCGTCATCTCAAGCATCTGATAATAATTATCCAGTGAAAGTGTCCAGGAATCGGTATTCTTGCCATACCAATAACCCGCTTTAACCTTCTTGCCTTGGTTATTGTAAAGTGAATCTGGCACATCTGCCGGCGGTTGATCAACCGCAGCGTTCCAGAAGAAAACGTTGGTGATATTCCCTCCCGGGAACCGGATGATATTGGGCGAAAGCAGGCAAATGCGATTGAGCAAAGCCGGCTCGTTGACCATCTGACTCATCCAGAGGTTGACGTTGTTGCCATAGAGATATTTCGATACTTTCCCGAGTGTATCACCGGCACTGATCGTAATAATCACAGTGGGTGTTGCCGTTGTTTTTGCCGCTTCTTTGTACGGAGGGATTGTGGCAGACTTGGATTTCCAGTCTTTGAGAAAACAATTTTCTTCGGCAGAAACAGATAACGGGATACCGAGAGTGAGTATAATGCCAACAGTTATTTGAAATCGAAATAAATCCATTTTTCCCTTTTTATTTTGAAAAATAGAAATTCTATTTTAATAGTAACATCTTTTTGGATTCTGCAAATGATCGGCTCAGACCTTTGATCCGAAGATTGTAAAAATAAACTCCGCTGGGAACCCGATTCCCCGAATCATCGCATGCGTTCCATTGGACGGTATATTCGCCGGGCGACTGCACTTCATCAACAAGAGCTCGAACTTGTTGTCCGGACAGATTGACAATTTCCATCCTGATCTGTCCGGGTTCGGGCAACTGATAAACAATTTCTGTCGAAGGATTGAAAGGATTCGGAAAGTTTTGATGCAACCGATACCCTGCAGGTGATATAGTCGGATGCTTGACGCTTACACTGTTTTCCAAATAATCTCTCAACCATTCCATAGCCGGGCGTTCGCTTCCGTCTCTTCGGATCAGGTAACCGTTTGTCTGCCAGATCGCATCCTGGATATAGCCCCATTGGGTAATCCCATGGACGCCCGGATGCTCCCACAGTAAAGGAAAATACTTTTGATAACCCTGCACCTGCACATCATCATCTTCCTCATTGATTTCAAACTCGGAAATATAAATTGGCAATCCGGTCTCGGCAAGTTTATCCAAACCGTTTTTCAGTGCCGTGATAGAGTAATATCTTAATTCGAAATAGTGGCCTTGAATGCCAATGGCATCGATCAAGTCTCTTTCTTTGAGCAGATTGATGATCTCGATCATCTTATTGATATTGGTGCTGCTGTGAAGGACATTGTACTCATTGAGAATCAACCGGGCATCCGGGCAATACTCTCTGGCTTTTTCAAACGCCCAGATCACCCAATCCCAGCCGGTTTCACCGTTGCCTCCAAGTGCTTGTTTATAGGGAGGCTGTGCATTAATTGGTTCGTTCACCACATCGATAAAGTCTGTTTCGGGATATCGTTCGCCGTAAAGCCGAATCCATTCTTCGACTTCCTCCCTTTGCTCAGTCGAATCGAGGGTCGTAATCCACGAAGGCTGTTGTTGTCCCCATATAAAATTGTGTTGCTTAAACGGGAAATCCATGTATTGCGCATATTCATAAATACGATCTAAGCTGCCCCAGTTCATATTATCCTGGCTTGGTTCAGTCGATCCCCATTTGCCTGAATTCTCGGGAGTCACCTGATTCCAGTAATAATCAAAATCGTCGGGAATATTGTAACCGCTGGCAATGACATTTCCGAGGAATTTATCCTGATCGTACGCCAGTTGTGCTTCCGATAACAGCGGGTATAAAAGAATTCCAGACAATAAAACACATCCGATGAAAGTCTTTATTTTATCATATCGAAAACAAATTGAAAAAGGGTGCATGATTCTGCCTCCTTGATTGGTAGAATTTTAACTTTCTCTTAATTGTTTATCATTTCGCACGAATTGTAAGTTCACTTCCTTCAAGACCGTCTGAACTGGCTTTCACTAAGATCTTACCCGGTTTTTCCGTGGATTGAACTACGGCCAGACAAAGACCATGAAACGCTTTCCGCTGTTTGGCCCGGAAAGACTCGTGGTTGGTTTGAAGACCATTATCGACAGCTTTCAATACGCCAGCGCCCGTCACTTCAAATTGGACGAGGTTGTCGGCCAGCGGACAGAGAACGCCTTCCGCATCCAGAATCTGGACTGTAACAAAGGAAAGATCCTGCCCGTCTGCGCGGATCGTTTTCCGGTCCGGGATGAGAGAGATCTTTGCCGGTTTCCCCGTCGTTTTAATTTCTTTGATCAGGATATCTTTGCTTGCCGTTTTTCCCACAGCTTTTAATGTTCCGGGAACATAGGACAGAGGCCATACCAGGTGCAAGTTGTCTTCTGATTTTTTCTGAACTCCCTGGGATTTTCCATTCAGAAACAGCTCCACCTCTTCACAATTCGTGTAAGCCCAGACATCGATCTCGTCACCTTCATGCCAGTTCCAGTGCGGAAAAATATGGAGCACCGGTTGATCCGTCCATTCGCTCTGGTAAAAATAATAGGCATCTTTTGGAAAACCGGCCAGATCAACAATCCCGAAATAGGAACTTCTGGAGGGCCAGCCGTAAGGCGTCGGTTCGCCGAGATAATCAAATCCGGTCCAGATGAATCCCCCGGAAAGAAAATCATATTTCTTGATAATCTTCCACGTCTCCTCATGTGTTGATCCCCAGGGTGCGCTGCAATTGTCATAGGAGGAACACGTATGGTCTGGATTTCCATCGAGAAGCGGAAGATCCCAGCGCGGGGGCCAGCGGCGGATACTGTCCGAAGGCATATCGTAAGAACCTCGGGTTGCCAGTGCCGATACTGTTTCAGCGGCAATGAAACGTTTGCAGGGATAAATTTTCAAAAAGTTAACGTATTGATCCTGAGCGTAATTATATCCGATCAGATCGAGGGCACCCGACCGGATGACCGGATTCAAAGGAGACACATCATTGCATGCCGCGGTAACAGGACGGGTTGGATCTAAATTTTTAACAATGGCAACCAGTTCCCTGGCAATAACAGATCCGCTGCTGTCTGTTTTGTCCCACTGTTCCATCACTTCATTTCCTATACTCCAGATAATGACACTGGGATGGTTCCGGTCCCGCAGGATAAAATCTCTCATGTCCTTTTCGTGCCACTCGTCCCAGTACAATGAAAAATCATACGGATTTTTGCCTTTCTTCCACATATCAAACATTTCATCCATGACGAGAAATCCCATCCTGTCACACAGATCGAGCAGTTCAGGGGCCGGCGGATTGTGAGAAGTACGGATTCCGTTGCATCCCATCCCTTTTAATATTTCGAGCTGACGTTCGATGGCACGGGTATTTACGGCCGCACCGAGACATCCGAGATCGTGGTGGTCGCACACGCCTAAAATCTTGGTCGATTTCCCATTGAGAAAAAATCCCTTCTCACTGTTAAAAGAAAAAGTGCGAATTCCGAAAGCCGTTTCATAATCATCACAAACCGTTCCGCTATATTCTATTTGGGAAACTGCCCGATAAAGATTTGGCGTCTCGATTGACCACAATGAAGGATTTTTAATGGTTGTTTCCTGTGTAATGTACAGTACAGATTTTTTTGCTATTACAGTGTCCGAAATAACTGTAGCCGCCTTTTTTCGCCCCGTCCGATAAATGACGGTTTTCAGTGTGATCGCACGATCCTGATCAGAATCGTTGCGCACTTTCGTCTGCATCGATACGGCTGCAGATTTTTCATCCACATCCGGTGTGGTGATATAAGTACCCCACTGATCGATGCACACAGGATCGGTCGTGACAAGCCGGACATTGCGGTAAATACCGGACCCGGAATACCATCTGGAATTGGGCTGCATCGAATTATCCACCTTGACGGCAATGACATTTGACTCCTCACCATATTTGAGATAAGGGGTTAATCCATACCGGAAAGAAATATAACCATTTGGCCGGTTTCCTAATTCATGGCCGTTGATCCAGACTGTGCTGTTCATATAGATGCCGTCGAACTCGATGAATGCCAATTTCCCTTTTTCACTTTCAGGAATTTGAAAGGTTTTCCGGTACCAGCCGATTCCTCCGGGAAGCGCTCCCCCACCCGGTGTCGCCGGATTATCCGGGCTGAACTCACCTTCGATGCTCCAGTCATGCGGAAGATTCAAAATCCGCCAGTCGGAATCGTCAAAACCGGAGACTTGTGCATCTTGTAAATCACCCAGATTAAATTTCCATCCGCGATTAAAATTTTCAATCCTTCTCATTTTCAGTAAAGATTGACTGCATTGAGTTAAAACAATGATCAAGGGGACAAAAATCAACAATCCTATTTTTAACTTTAGCATTTTATTTCCCCTCTTTATTATTACAAATGTTATTAAGGGCTAATTTAAAAAAATTGAAAAATCCTCACACCTATTTATCGTTATCATTCTATTTGTACATCTAAAAAGGATAAAAATTTTTACGATTTAATCAAACTCTTTCTATAAATACTTTTTTCAAATCTATTCAAATGAAAATGGATTCTCGCATGTAAAGCGAGAATCCATAAAATATACATTATCTTATTAAAAACAAACATGATATGATTTAATTTCTTACATAAAATCATTTGTTTCCTATATCAATTCGAACGATGTTGTACTCCTGGGTACCCAGCAGCATATAGATAAAATGGGATGGTCCGCCGATCAACTTGACTGCGTAAGCAGGAATAATGTCCTTATACAAAATATCTATCTGTTTTTCCGGAGTGACAATCAGAATGGGATTCCCATTGTTGCAGCCAACATACATGGTTCCATCCTGTGTCACAGCTACCCCCGATGGTTTCGAATCTGCATATACCTCACCGGTTGTGGCCCAGTCCAGCATCAGCTCCTGATTTCCCAGATTCCCGTTGTTATCGAGGATTTGATGGCGCCATATACCAAACTCAGCTTCCTCAGCCCCGGCTTTTGTGTTTTCACCTACAATATATACATAGTTGTTATAAACACGCATACCACTAATAATATAATCGGTATAAACACCGATCGATCGATTCGATCCGTCCGGTGAGACAACAATTAGATCACTCTTTCTTCCGATGACATAAAGCATACCATAATCATCATAATCACAGAAAGAAACCTTTTTGGGCACATTGACAAACAGTGTATCCTCACCTGTTTCCATATCGAACTTATTCAAGTAAGTTTGATTTAATGCAACAACCGGTTTACCATCCGGTGCCATTGTAATATCATACGGAATTCCACTTGTTGAACCGATATAAATTTTTGCTTCACCTGGCGGTACTTTATAGATTTTGTTTTCTAAAGATTGTAATACATATAAGTTTTCTTCATCATCTACGGCAAGACCGGTTAATTGATAGTTGTCGAGAAATTCGCCGTATCGTTCCATGACCGGATCAATTTTATAGGGTGTATATTTTGCAGTAACAATGGCATTATATGAAACTACCCATATTGTCGAAGAGTCGCTTACCAAATTGGGCCGATAGACAGTTATGGAATTCGTCGAAGCAGCAATAATTTCAGTATTTACATTATCGAAATAGACCTTGTTATCTTCGACTGTTTCGGCAAAATTTTCACCCACAATAGTAATGGTATTAATCCCGGCAGGAGCAACATCCGCAGGCTGAATCTCTGTGATCACAGGTACAGGCGTATTTACAAGATCCTGTTCCCAAGGGGGTTCCGCGACCTCGTATTTACAGCCCGTCACTGATAGAATAAGAATCATAAAGGTGATGAGCATTTTTATAATG
>CAZTZL010000021.1:27971-42502 GCA_964617625.1 uncultured bacterium | reverse complement strand
ATATTGGTGACTTCCCATTTCCCCAGCAGATCCTGCATTTCAGATGGTGTGGGAGTCGTGCCGCCGCCCTTTTTGGATTCTGTGCTGTTGTCGTTGTCGCAATTTGTGAGATAAAAAGCAGCAAATAAAATCACGATCAGGGTAAGAATGATGGACTTATTTTTGACCATTTCTTCCTCCTAGTTGTATTTTTGAATGATGTTAATGTTTTTATCGTATCTTAAGTGATTAATATTACACAATTCATGAGATAAAATCAAGCCTTTACTTGTTTTTTTCAGAATTTTAATAAACAAATTGTTCGACAAAATACTCCGGATTCAACGGTTCGCCGGTAGCCTGCCGGATCATTTTGTTCCATTGATATTTGTCGCCGGGCTTGAAAACCTTTTGTTTGAAATATTGACCAATTTCAGGCTGGTTGGCGAAACTTGGATTTTGATTCGATTCAGGTTTCAAGACATTTTGCACGAGATAATGGTGAAACTGCGAGGCCAGCATTTCACCTAAAAGATAGTTGTGATAGTAACAGGGGTACAGGGCAATGTGGATTTTCGATGCCCAGTCCGGTTCGTCGCGCTTTTTCGGCTTTTCTATGAGCTGATATTTTTCAACCAACTGCCACCAGAGTGCATTTAAATCCTGATCCGGATTGGCATAGAATTCCCTTTCAAAATTGTACATGACCATGACCCATCTTGCGAAAATAATTTGCCGCAACCGCGTATATTTTGTGGCGGTTTCTTCAATTTTCGCCTGTTCTTCTTCGGACAGTCCAAGCATTATTTTCATCCAGTCCGGGTTCCGGCTCAGACGTCCGAAGAACATGGCCACAGCTTCGGTTGTGAATGAATGGGCAGGTCTTCGCAGAACGAAGGGGAGCTTGGAATCGAAGTGTTTTTCATAAAGTCCGTGACCTAACTCATGCAGCATGGTATCCATCCACTGTTCATCGTTCTTCAGATTACACAGAATCCGGATATCGCCTTCTCTGTCGATATCCGTGCAGAATCCGTGCGGATTTTTACCCTCACGTTCGTAGAGATCGCTCTTTTTTAGAATGGACTCCACAGGCAGGCCAATGCCGTTATAATAGAGCGCAGCGAGTGCTTTGACATCTTTATCTTTATAATACGCATCCAGATCCAATTGATAAATCAGAGGTACTTCCTGAAAAAAGGGATCGTGATAGTGCCACGGCTTGATTTCCGATACGGGGATATCGTATTTTTGAGCTAACAGACTGTCGATTTCATGTTTGATTGTTTTAAAAGGCTGGTAGGTGAGGCCGTACAATTCATCCATGATCCGGTTGAGTTCTTTTACGTCTATCTCCGTTGTACTCAGGATGAGCGTGTGGTAACTGTCAAACCCTAACTGCTGTGCCGCCTGATTCCGCAGTTTGGCCAGACGTATGACATCGTCCGCCACGACCGGCCCGACGGCTTTGCTGGCGAGCCAGGCGTTCTTTCTTTTTTTGGAATCCATTTCCGTTTTCAGGATGGCATTGACTGCGTTTGTGGTTACTTTTTTTCCGTCAATCTCCGGCCTGAACGTGCTGAACTGTTTTTCGATTTTTGTGCTGAGCTCGACGATTTGCTTCATCAGGGCAGGTTCCATTTGATTTTGCAGGTAGTCGTTGTACAGAACGTTCAATTGTCTTGCCAGCATAGGATCTTTGATTTTGCCTGACGCTTTTGCTGATTTCAGATATTCGAAATCTTCTTTGTTGCTATAAATTTCATTCAGTTTTATTTGAAGTTCACTCGATCGGTCATAATCCTCCGATTTTCCCGAGATGGAAGCATTCCAGTAAGCCAGGTTGGCTTCTTTTTCAACGGGTTTGACCTTCTCGACATAACTGCTGATAAATTCTTTCAACTGTTTTTCCTCTTGATTAAGTCCGCATCCGAGGATCATAATCAATATCGAAATCGACAGCAATACCACAATTAACTTTTTCATGGCAGATTCCTTTCTCTATCTTGCTATTTCGATAGTTCAATTTTAAAATATCTGATTACCTCTATTGAAAATTTTATTCCAGAATACTAATTGGCCCGGGATCTCCTCTCGGTTAATTCGTCTTGAATTTGCTCCATTTTTGCCTGTGTCAACGGAAAGAAAATCATGATTGCAACGGCAACTCCTATAAAAATCACGGGAATGACACTCATCAGAAGTTTAATTCCGGGGACGGCACCGGCGATGGTTGATTCATCCATGCCATTGTAGCCATAAAAAGAGAGGACAAAGCCGATGACCGCACCGGCGACGCCGCCTCCGAACTTCATGGCAAATGTTCCGGCCGAGTAGATCAAACCGGTTGCCCTGCGGTCATTTTTCCACTCGGAATAATCGGCCGCATCACCCAGCATGGCAAAGAAGAGGACAGGCATGATGCCGGCACCAAATTCGGATAATGTACCGAGAATGAAAACCATTGTTTTATCGCGACTTCCGGCCAGGAATAAAAGTGCATTGGCAATGCCCGAAAAAATCATCACATAAACAAAAAGATTCTTCTTTCCAAACAGATTGGCAAGCGGTGTCGTAACCAGCGCCGCAATCATGGAAACAATCAGTAGTGCGACCATATAGGAAGCAGCCAGGGTTTCCTGGCTTAAATAGCGGTGGAAATAGAAAACAGTCACGCCCTGTTTAATGGAATTATATATCACAAAAAAGAATCCGACAAGTAACAACATGACCCACGGTTTGTTCTTTATCAGATCCTTAATATCACCTGAAATATTCGAAGTTTTTGATTTGTCGGGGATGACACGTTCTTTTGTCGAGAAGTAAGTGATCAAAAGAAAGATGATCAATAATACAGCAAACAAGTACATCGAGTGCTGGTATCCCAGATTTCTGTTTCCTTTTCCGAGGAAAGCCACCAGATAAATCAAAAATCCCTGAGTGATAATGCCTCCGAAATAGGCTCCGGCAAAACGGTAGGACGATAAACTGGTGCGTTCCTTGTGATCCGGAGTCATGACGCCCATGAGGGCGGAGTAGGGGACATTGTTGGCAGTGTAGGCCAAAGTCAGTAATATATAAGTTGTGTAGGCCCAAATCAGTTTTCCGGTTGGGCCGAAGTTGGGTGTCGTGAATGTGAGCGCCATCAGCACACCGAAAGGAACCGTGGACCACAAAATCCAGGGGCGGAATTTCCCGTGTTTCGTATTGGTCCGGTCGGTAATCATTCCCATGATAATGTCGGTGATGCCGTCAGAAAATCGGGTAATTAAAAGTAAAACACCTGCGGCTGCCGCGGAGATTCCAAATACGTCCACGTAAAAAACAAGCAAAAATGTTGTCAGAGAGCGCCATGCGATATTCGCGGCCGTGTCGCCCAGTGCGTATCCGATTTTTTCTCCGATGCCGAGTTTGAATTTTTTATGATCCACTGATTTGCTCCTTTCCCCGATTTTCGATTCCATTAAAAATTCGGCTGTTTTTCATTGAATTGGCTGAGCTAGAGAATGAAATAAATATAATTGTTTTTCCAAAATATTCAAAGACTTTTATGGAATTTCTTTGCATGAATTGTTCGGGGAATTTCAAAGATGAAGTGAAAAGTCCTCCCCCTCCCAATATGATATTTGGGAGAGAGAGGATTAATTCCGAGAATCTAATTTGTGTTAAGCCCGATGGATCTGAGAAACGCTTTCTGGTTGGGTTCGCGGCCCAAAAAGGTCTTAATTAAAACGATGGGTTCTTCCGTGCCTCCTTTGGACAGAACTTCGTCCCGGTATCGGATTCCCGTTTCTTTATCGAGAATACCATTTTCCTCGAAAACCGAGAATATGTCTTCTGCATAGACCAGTGCCCAGAGATAACCGTAATATCCGGCCGCGTAATCCGTTAGATGTCCGAAATTGGCCTGAAAGTGCGATCCTTCCACGTAAGGGAACAGAGTCACTTTATTCTGCAGATCTCTAACGACATCGGTGGTGGTGATTTTTCCATCCGGATCGAATCCGTCATTGTACGTCATATCGAGCAAACCATAATAGACCTGCTGAAGGTAGTTGTTGCCCGAGTTTAAATTTTTGGTTGCGATCATTTTCTCGTACAGGGATTTTGGAAGTGTTTCACCTGTCTGGTAATGTTTTGCAAACAGTTGTAAGGCGTCATAATTCCATATCCAGTTCTCCATCAGCTGTGAAGGCACTTCCACAAAATCACGAACCACCGAAGTGCCGGCAAAACTGCTCAGCGGAGAGTGAGTAAGGATTCCGTGAAGCATGTGGCCGAATTCGTGAAACATGGTCCCGGTTTCATCGTGGCTCAGCAATGAGGGCGTGTCTTCAGTCGGTTTGGGGAAGTTACAGACGAGCGAAGCAGTGGGAAGTTGATATCCCTGATTGGTTTCCCTGCCCTTCATCAATGTGAAATGGGCGGCGTGTGTGAACTTGTTCTGCCGGGGGAAGAGATCCAGATAAAACCGGCCGATGAGGAGTCCGTCCTGAAATACTTCGAACATTCGAACATCTTTGTGCCAGACCGGAGGGTCTTTAACTTCTTTAAATGTCACATCAAATAATGTCTGATTGATTGTAAACAAACCGTCTAAAACATGATTCAGCTCGAAATACTGTTTGACTTCTTCGGGATCGAGGCTGTATTTGGTCCGAAGCAGAAGTGTGTTGTAGAAGGTTTTTTCCCAGGAATAGACGGTATCGGCATTCGGATCGCCCGTGTGCGAGCGCTTGGCTTCCAAAAGTTCCTCGTAATCGAGTTTGGCTTTTTCTTTCAATTGATTAATAAGATCGTATTCGAAGTCCCATACTGCCTTTGGCGTTTTTGCCATTCGTGTTTCGATCCGGTAATCGGCGAAAGTTTTATATCCCAGCATATCGACGATTTTTTGACGGACGCGGAGCATGTCGTCAAGCACAGTCAGGTTTTTGTCTGCCGCGCAGTTGTTGTATTTCAGATAAAGCGCTTTGCGCGCCTGATCCGATTCCGCATATTGAAAGAAAGGAATGATGGAGGGATAGGTCATATCGATCTTGTATGTGCCGTCTTCCCTTCGGCGTTCCTTTTTATAATCTTCGGGCAGTCCCTGAATTTCTTCTTCCGAAACGATCAGTGAATCATCGAAGTCCCGTATGTTTTTTGAAAACTGGTTGCTGAGCTCGGAAAGCTGATCCTGAAGCGCTTTCAGCTCGTCCCGTTTTTTCTTCGGCAGGTCGAATCCGTTTCTGCGGAAATCGCGGAGCGTCTCGGTTAAATACTTTTTCTGGTATCCTTTCAGAGATTTTGCCTCTTTGGTTTTGGCATAGGCTTTAACCGCCTGAAAGGTGGGTTCATCCATGCTCAGTTCATTGGAGAATTTCTCAAAGGCCACATCAACGTTGTTGCAGGCTTCACGGAGCGAATCATCGGGATGGGTGTAGGCCATCAGATAGACTTCGCTCCAGACTGTATTCAAAAGATCGTAAAGATCATCCAGGGCTTTCATGGTATTTTGAAATGTACGGTCTTTGGGTTTGATCTCTGCAATCTGCTGAATTGCCGTCTTGACAGCTTGAATTGTCTGCTCGCTTGCCTTGTTCACGCTTTCGGCTGTGAATTGATCGAATGGAATCGGCTGATTGAATTCCGGAATAATCGGATTCTGAATCGTGGATGCTGCTGTCAAAGATACTGTTAAAATGAACATTAACAGTGCAAAGAACGAAATAGTGCAATTCCTCTTTATTCTGGTGCGCATCATGTCACCTCCTATAAATGTGGATTGGAAATAATTATCACTAAGTTTACGAATGATTTGGGATGAAGTTGCAATGGATGGATATTAAGATCTTAATAAAATATTTGGATAACACCATGCTCAGAGGTGCAGCCAAACCGTTAACTGTCCTAAAGCAAGATGGAGATTTCGCAGACACAAAAAAAGTGTCCGCACCGTTTGAAATTTGCTGGACAGCAAAAGTTGTCCAAAGCCTGACTAAAAAATGAAAATCGCAGGACACTGGCTGCGTCCATTGCAGCAAAATGTTATGTGTTTTTTATATTGCATGATTATTTGGGATCTGGTTTTAAATCATTCAAGAGAAACATTAAATTCCCCTGATATTTAACGTGTCAACTTCACTAAATGATTTCAATAAAATGGGAATATATTCATCAATCGTTTTATATTTGTTTCTGTTTGCTTCGTAAGACTCAATTTTCTTTTCTAAAAAGGGTAAATATATAAAATTAAGATTATTGGTATAATCATTCCTTATTTTGTCAGCTGTTGAAGAATCTCCGAAAGCCTTTGCAATTCTTATTTCACCTAATCTTACGATATGTTCCGTAACACAAGCCCACCAGTTGGTGTAAGCTTGTTTTCTCATTTCTTCTGCGATACGCTGATATAAATATTTATACTTTTCGATAATTTCTCTATTAGCGGGTAATTCAGTAATTGGATTAATAAAAGAATGACCAAATTCGTGAACCGTTAATTCATATATCCTATCAGAATTATTATAGCCGTATCCAAATTTTAATGAATCTTTTGTCACAATTAGCGGTCCGAAAATATTATACACCTGAAATCCGATTTCCCCTTTAATTCTCAATCCAAGACCTGCGGTGTGCCATAATGTTGGAGTAGGTATCAGGGTGTATTTATCATTTTGTTTTCCATAGTATTGTTCCATCGTTACGATAAAATTCTTGTTCGGTAAGTTTTTTCTTACTTCATTGTTTACTGATTCAAAGTATTTTTTATTTTCTAGAAAATATTGGGGCAAGTCTGCTTCCAGGTAAAAGTCATTTAGCGAATCAATAAATTCATTAATTAATTGTGTTGCTTCTTCATCATTATCAGATAATCTTGCTAATGTTGATGGCTCCAATTCATATTTCAATTCTGCATTGGGTAAAGGTGAGGATTTTAATAATGCTTCAACCATCGCGTCAAGCCAAAATCCTTTTTCAACAAGAGAATTTATAGTATGAATCACTTGGTGCTCACGATATTTTTCAAATCGTGTTCTCGCCAAGTATTTCATCGGTTGATAATCTTGAAACGGAATGTTCCAAAATCCTTTATCAGCAATTTCAAAACATATTATCAGAGTTTCAATATTATGGTTTGTCTCTACCTTTATTTGTTTTTCCTTTTTCATCTGCATGCAGGAAATAAAAAGAACTGTTGCAATTAAGATAACTATTTGCCGTCTCATAATATTTTATCCTTATGTATGTAGATTTTCAGTGTAGTTTTATTACTAAATAAAGGACGATCTATCCAATGGAAAATACTTTTTCGATACACATAACGCCGCGCTCACCGGACCAGGCTTCTCTTGCGAAGGGCTCCGAGCAAAAGAGCACCTTGGAACCTCAGCCCCCCTTGAGTATCTGGGTCCGGTGCAACGGGTTGTTGGGCGGCTGCTTATTCATTCGGATCGGAGGACCAGCCTTTGAGCGCGGCCGAACGGTGAAAGGCCGTCCTGGTCTTTCTTACTAACAGAATGTCCTCGTCCGGGTACTCGGCAACATCTTCGAACTCAACGGTGCCGCAATCGAGGATTTCAAGCACCTCTGTCCCATCATTAATGAATTGATGTGCAATTCCCCTGCCCGCCGGCTTCGCAAGAAAGTCACCTGCCCTTACAGGGAATGTTTCCCCCTGAATTCGTAGAGTCCCAGAGCCCTTCAAGATTAGGAAGAACTCCTCCTGCAAAGAATGGGAATGATACTTTGCGCTCTGATCTCCTGGTCGCACATAGTCGATATTGACATACAGTCTTTCGCTACCCGCCAATCCTCCTAGCTTCTTAGTCATTGTCATCAATTTGCGCTCAGGGTCCGTGCTATGGATTTCCGGGATGTCATTGAGATTAGCTGGTTTCTTCATGATCACCTTTCTGCCGCCCAACCTAGTATTATACGGCCTATATGCTTTTATTAAAAGCATCTATATGTGGATAAATGCATCTATTTATATATGTTATATGCATTCTATATGCATTTTCATTAGCTATATTGTTCAGGTGTTAATCTCCATATTGATCAAAGTAGACAGAATTATTCTTGCTCCTGAATGTGTCTGGTTTTAGTTGTCGTAACGGCAAGGTGTTTAACACCTCGCCGAGCGAAAATATTTTATCGAGTTAGGATTTGTCATTCCGGGCTTGTCCCGGAATCTCATAATAATTAAAATTCAGGAGATTCCTGCATCCGCAGGAATGACAAAAAAATGACATTCGTTGTAATTCTGCTTTTTATAATTATTATTTTTCAGACCGGAAATAACTCTCCGGCGGGCCGAGATAAGTTGGTTTGAGTCCGCCGGTATCCACGACGATTTTCTGGAGGACGAGTCCCGGATCGGCCATCCATAATTTCAGGACGTGCTCCCCGGGGTTTTTAATGGTATGTTTTGAAACCATGATTTTAATGTTGTTGCTTACAGCCTCGTTCCAGGTCTGCGGGTATTTCCAGTCGGGAATTGTGTCATTGATATGGATATTGATGATCTGCACCGGTTCATTGTCAAATGAAATTCCGTATCGCAGTCCCTGTGTGTTCAGGAAATTCTGTGTGGGGGAGAAATAGGCGTGAACCTCGACTTCTCCGCTGTTAAAAAGATGCATGCTGTATTCCAGACGGGGACTGTTTCCTCCTGGGTGCTGGCTCTCTGCTGTTACCGGAACGGGCGTCATACCTGAAAGGGTTCGGCTTAGGTTCGGTATGCAGAGCCATTTGATGGTTTCCGAATTGACAGCCCGTGTGCAATGTTCGGCTTCAATAGAAATATATCCATTGTTTTCCACAAATCCGCGGACTTCGTCCGGTTTTGGAGATTCGGGATTGCGGACAACCGCCGTCACCTGCACTGTCGTTTCATTCGGGCCGGATAGGGTAATGGGAATCCGGTGAATGCCTTTCGGCGCATTCGGCCAATCCACACTGACTTTGATCTGTGTTTCCTTTTCAATACGGCCGGATTTGGGTGTGACAATGAACCAGGACGCTCCGGAGTTGGCCGAAAAATCGAAGGATTTTTTCCCTCGATTAAAGACGGTGATGTAATAAATTGATTGATTGTATGGATCAAATTCAGGCAGAACGGCTTCACTCGGCTCGGCAGGCCACCATTTGTCTGTCCCTTCGATGGACACGCCCATCTCCGCGGAATCGGGCAGATTGATTTTTATAACTTCCGGCATGGTATTCTTTTCAGGCTGGTTCCAGTAGGTATATCCGATATGCGTCTGATCCATCATGTGGTTCCATTTTCCGTCAGCCAGAATTTTGTTGTAATAGTGGGAAATTTCCGCGTCCTTTTCAAACAACGCTTCAGCCTTTTCAGTTAGATCGTTCGCTGCAGCGCGGCCCTGAGCAGCGTACAAACGGTTTTTGGCAACAGTTACATAGAGGTCATTCAAATTCGCGCAGGCTTTCACCGGATGAAGCACCAGTTCATAATAGGCATCCTGATATTGAGATGGAAGCATTTTTGAAATATTTTCGGCTTTTGTAAGCAATGCGTTGTAGTCCGCGACTACGGTTTCGGCTTCCCTGTAATGGATCAGGCTGTAGGTGTCCGGTTCGAGCATTTCCGGTTTTCGGCGGCCGTTGTATTTGGTGTATTTTGTCAGAATATCCGCAATGTCAGACGCATGTTCGGGACCGAACTGCTCTTCGGCCCAGAGCCGCATGTAATCGGTCAGGCGGCTGGCCGGCCACTGATCCGGGTTCCAGGCATAATTTAGAAAAAAGGAAATCGGGAATTCCATCGGCTTCAGGTCGCCGACATTGACGAGCCAGATACGATCCACACCGTATTTATAGCAGAGGTGCATTTGTTCCCATACTCTGGGAATGGGATTGGTGTTCAGCCATTTGTAGCTTCTCGGCCCGCCCACAAAATCGAAATGGTAATACATGCCGTACCCGCCGGATCGGGGAGGAGCGTCCGGTTTGGGAAGTCTGCGCACATTCCCCCAGTTGTCATCGCATAAGAGCAGTGTGACATCATTCGGAACAGTCATGCCTTTGTCGTAGTAATCCTGAACTTCTTTATACAGCGCCCAAACCTGGGGAATGGTGGTGATGTCCTTTCCTGTGACATCCGAAATGATTTCCCGTTGATCCTCGACAATCTTTTCGAGCAGGGCAATGTTGGTGTCTTCGGACATGGCCATATCGCCGTCGCCCCGCATCGCGAGCGTGATGATACTCTCGTGCGAATCCATGTTTCGGATGCCCTGTCTCCAGAATTCGCGGAGCGCGGCCCCGTTCGTTTCGTAGTTCCATGCGCCCGATCCTTCACGTTTCCATTCCTGCTGGGACCGCAGCATCGGCTCGTGATGCGACGTGCTCATGACAATGCCCATCTCGTCGGCGAGTCCGGGATTTTCGGGATCATCAATATTAAAAGCGGCCCACCACATGGCCGGCCACAGGAAATTGCCCTTGAGCCGCAGGATCAATTCGAACACCTTTTCATAGAATTGATGATTGAATCCCCCGTAATTTTCCACGGCCCACCGGCCCAGACAAGGCTCTTCATCGTTTAAAAAGATGCCGCGGTATTTTACAGCAGGTTCACCCTGTATATGGCGTCCCGGCAGAACATAAAGGGCTTTCATTTTTTTCGGAGGCACATCCGCCCACCAGGTCCATGGAGAGACGCCGATTTTTTCGGAGAGATCGTACATTCCGTAAATGGTTCCCCGTTTGTCGCTGCCGACAATAACGAGAGCCTGTTTGACGTTCTTAAATGGATTGTCAACTTTCTGAATCATAAACGTTTCCCATTTTCCTTGAATGGCTTCGACGTGAAGTTTTCCAGTGTTCATTAGCTGGTTGATCAGCGGACTTTTTCCCAATGTTCCGATCAGAACCGCCTGTTTGATTTTTGGGATGGTATCCATGTAAATTACCGTATTGATATTTGTTACCCGTTCCATATCCGTCTTTAAATTATTAACAACGCGAAGGACACCCGGATAATCGTGTGTGCTTGCAATTAATGGTGTGGTTTTTCCGTGTGAGAACAGCGGGAAACTCCCCTTGATTTTTTCCGATGTGATGTAAGATGATTTGTCGAGTCCGTGAATATTTTGTGTTATGGCGAAAATTATCAAGAAGAACCAAGGTGTTAGACGAATCGGAATTATCCGGGATAAACGACTCACAGTTTTTGGGGAAATCCTGAATTGAGTATCGGGAGTAACTCTATGGATCTTTTTGAGGCAGTTCATTTTTACACTCCTGCTATTTAATGTTCGAATCCACGGGAACCGGAGTATCGGCCGGTTTGTAAATTCTGAAATTACCGCTTACCTGCAAAAGTCCCAGCATGTAGAGCAGGCCGTCGTAATACCGGTAGATGCCGTCCGGAATCGGAGTTTCCCAGAACTCCCGGACAAATTCCACCCGGTTTTCATTCGTCGAAGCAAGAGCGGCCACGGCATTCATTGCGGTTAATCCCGGGCTGTGATCGTCCGAAAGTCTTTTGCCGTCCAGTGTGTACTGGTTGCCGTATGTTTTCAATCCTTCTTTATAAAAAAAATCAAGCATGCGGTTGCTCTGAACGACTGCCCAATCGTTTCCGGCAAACCAGAGATGATCCACCGCGATATTCATAGCGACGCGCCAGGCATCGAAACGAAAATCGTTGTGTCTCCCGGTCCAGAAAAGATCCACGGGTGATCCGTCGAATCGGGCATAATCAGGAAAAAGGCCTGTTTCCGGATTGGCGACTTTTTTTAGAAATTGACGGCTCACGGTTGCCGCGTCGGCCCAGAAATGATTTCCGGACCAGCGTGTCCAGAGTTCATAGAAGTGTGGGAGATGGTAGGACGGATCAGTGAACCGGGAAGCATCTCCCAGAGGAACAAAGACGACCTGTTTCTCGGATTTGTCGAACATGTTCGCGATGGTGGTATCGCTATCGGAATGTTCTGCCTTGTTCAGCATTGCCTTTAGAATGGCCAGCGCCTCACTTTGGTAATCGTAAATGCCGGTTCCGTTTCCCCATCTTGCGGATGCAAAGAATAGCGCCATAACGATCCATTCTTCCCCGTCCGGAGCCGGATTGGGATCCATCACCGTGCCATCGGGATGAACCCGCCAGGAAAAATACCCTTTTCTCGATCCGGAGGCATGCTGCATATATGTTTTAGCCCATTTCCACATCCGGTCGAATTCTGTTTTCCTGTCCAATTGCACGGCGATCATCATTCCATAGGACATGCCTTCGCTGCGGACATCGTTGTCTGAAATGGTTTTAATGTAACCCATGTCCGGATCCACTGGATAGTAGATACGCTGGGACTGGTCGTCCCCGTAAAAAAGCTGGTTCCAGGCTGTTTTGATTTTGGTCCGGACTTCCGAGCTGTCTTTGTTCAACAGTTCGACAAACAGATTGGAATAGCATCCGGAATAAAATGCTCCGGTTTGTTTGGATGTGCCACTCAAATCATCCAATGTGGATGAATAGGAATTGTTCGTCAGTAACAATACCATTGAAAAAATCAACAGAAGGGAATAAAAATCGTTTGAGAATTCGATTGCTTTCATTATCAGAATAGTCTCCATTTTTATTTTCCAGTCAGATAAAGCAGCATTCCAAAAAAGTGGGAGATGCTTCCTCCCAAAACAAAAAGATGCCAGATGAAATGAAAATAGGGAATTTTTTTGATTGCATAAAAGATCAAACCGAACATGTAGCAGACACCGCCGATCAGAATCCAGAGAATCAATCCTTTCGGTACCATCTGCAGCATGGGCTTGAACGCGATGAGAATGAGCCATCCCATGATTACATAAAACAATACCGAAACAATCCGGAATTTCCCGATTAAAAATATTTTTGAAATGATTCCGGCAATTGCCATAACCCAGATCAGGCCGAACAATGTCCAGCCCCAGGGGCCGCGCATGGAGACAAGGGTCACCGGCGTGTAGGTTCCCGCGATGAGCAGGTAGATGGAGGAGTGATCCAGGATTCTGAAAAAGTGTTTGACACGCGGATTGGTGAAGCTGTGATACAGGGTCGATGCGAGATAGAGGAGGAAGAGCGTGGTGCCGTAGACACTGAGACTGACAACACGCCAGGCGTCGCCGTACAGACTGGCAAACACCACTAACAAAACGAGCGCGGCAACACTCAATGCGGCGCCGATGCCGTGCGCCACACTGTTGGCAATTTCCTCGCCAAGACTCTGCGGCCGGTGAGGTTTCGTTTCTTTTTTCGAAAGCATGGTTTGTCTTTCCTGTTTTTGCAGAATGTTTGTTGAGATATCGGTCGCTTAACATACGCCGAGCAAACGAATTTTTAAATCAATGAAGTGATTCCTTAAAAACCATGATTCTTAAAATTCATGGTACGCGCAGGCGTTCTTGTTGAAAGCGGTGGTTAGTCCCTATTTTTTTATAATGAATTTCTTTGTTTCCGAAAATTCACCAGCCTGTATTCTGTAAAAATATATTCCGCTTGGCAAACCTTTCGCTTGCAAGCTTATTTCATGATCACCTGCCGTTTGAAATCCATTTATTACTGTTTCTAATTCCTGACCAGAATTATTGTAAATTTTTAAAGTCACATTGCTTGATTTGTACAAATTATACTTTATCGTTGTTTCCGGATTAAATGGATTCGGATAATTTTGGGATAAAGCAAATGAATTAGGGGACCGTTCTCCATTGATATTAAAAATACCTGTTTCATAACCCGGCAATAAAAGCATTTGAGCTGCATACCGGCTTCCCAGTTCTCTGTAACCTTCCGAGTCAAAATGGGCTTCATCCTGACCCGTGCATCCGTCCGAAGAAATCACATATGCCGTAGGGATCGTTTCAGGCAGCTTGTCGATGATTGTGTTCATACTTGCACAGCAGGCGCCATCGACAGACAATACTTCTCCGGCTAAAAGCGGGACTTCATCCGCATCCAATGAAAGGTCATCTAACATGTCCTCATAAATTTTCTCAACATACGACGGCCATTGACTATCACCGGTATTGGTTTCTCCCTGATGCAGGAGAATGCCTTTAATGACACCGTCCTGCTGAGCGAGGAGTGCGAGATCGATCAAATACTGATACGGATTCCCTTCGTACCATGCAATTTTATCCAGAAACCAGCTCTCTGTGTAGGTGGAATCATAGTCCTGGTAAACATCCTTATCAAATAACCGGATATCGCATCCGCCAACGGACACATTGATCACACCGATTGTGATGCTGTCCGGCAGATTTTCCACCATGCTGCGTCCAAAATAATCGGCAGGGCAGAGCTTTGACCAGCATTGACATAAAGGTGGAAGTGCCGGATACCATATCCCTTTCGTTCTTCCAAGGTTGGAACAGGTTAGCGCCTGGAACACCTGAAAACGGCTGTCCACTGTTCTGTCCTGTGTTTCAATGGTTCCCTGTCCCTCCATGTTGGATTGGCCAAAACACAAGTAAATATAAAAATTCGGATCTTGTGCATAACTGTTTACTGTCAATGTTAATAGGAGTAATCCTATCATAACATTCAAAATTGATTTTACTCTCATTTTAAT
>CAZTZL010000021.1:18742-27871 GCA_964617625.1 uncultured bacterium | reverse complement strand
ACCAGCATTTCAAAATCTTCGGTCGAGAGTTTATCGGTTCGGCTGAAAGCGCCAAGTTTTGCTCCGAATATATCGATCGCCGTAAACTTTAGCGTTTTCAGCATCCATGCTATTTCGGAAGGCACATAATATCTTTCGTTACATATTAATTCTTTTTTGTTTCCAGAATCATCTTCGACAGATGTTATGCTATGATCCCGGAATGTCATCAGATCGAACGAATTGTTGCCATATGTGGCGTTTCCTTCTTGTGTCTGGGAAGCAAGAAATTCTTTGACGGAATGAAATAGAGGAAACAGACCATTCAGGGTGGTAAAAATCAGTTTTCCTTTTGGTTTTAACGCATTGGAAGCATTTTTGAGAATTTGGAAATTCATCTCGTCGGTTTCCATCAACGGGAATGCACCTTCGCACAGCATGATCACCAGATCGAATTCATTGACAAAAGAAAGCTTCCTGGCATCGTGCTTTTCGAAAACAATAGACAGCTTTTGCGCGGAGGTTTTTTCTCTGGCTCTTTTCAGTTGGGAATCCGATAAATCCACTCCCACAACGGAATATCCTCTTTTGGTTAATTCGATAGCATGCCGGCCTGTGCCGCATCCTATATCCAGAATTCTTGCTGCTTTGTTGTAGTTGATTTCTTGCTCAATAAAATCACACTCGCCAAGGGTACCTTGTGTGAAACATTCATTATCATATTTCATTCCGTAGTTCTCAAATAATGCTTCATACCACTGTTTCATAATAAGTTCCTAGTTAGAAAATCTGAGCTCAAAATACCAATAGTTGACAAATAATTTAAATCTGTCAATCGTTTTATACATGACCGAATCAATCTATTTCCAGTGTCACAACGGATTTGGACGGCAGCGAAACGGCCAATCCGTTTTTATCCCATTTATAACCTGAGAACGCCTGAATATTTACTTTTTCGGGCTTGCCGAAATCATTGTACGCATTCATGGAAGATGCCGTGATGATTTTACCATTGACTTTGGATAATTTTTCCGAACCGCGTAATTCAACGGCAATATCAACTGAATGATTCGGATTGCTGTTGCTCAATGAAATATGGATTTTACCTGATTCATCTTTTGAGGCCGTTGCGGTCACAGCGGGGATCGTCATGCCATCCCAAACATAGTCTTCACACATCAAATTGATCGGCAATAATGTTGCATCCTGATGGACCTTGTACATTTTAAAAACATAAAAGGTCGGGGTTTTGACAAGTTGATCCCCTTTTGTCAGCAGCATGGCCTGAAGTACATTCACAGTCTGGGCGATGTTTGCCATTTTAACCCGTTTTGCATGGTTGTTGAAAATATTTAGATAAAGCGCCGCTGTGACGGCATCGCGCAGGGTGTTCTGCTGATAGAGGAATCCCGGATTGGTGCCGGGTTCCACATCGTACCAGTTGCCCCATTCATCCGCGATTAGACCGATTTTATTTTCCGGATCGTATTCATCCATCAACGCAATCTGGTGTTCGAGACGGTCTTCCATGATCCAAGTGTTTTTCAGTGTGTGGAACCAGTCGTTTTCGTCGAACTGCGTGGCCGAACCTTTGTGACCCCATCCATGGCAGACCGTGTAATAATGAAAGGAATACCCCTGAATCAGATGTGAATAAGCCTGTGTTTTATCAAGCACGGTTTCAGTCCAATGATAATCCGCATCCGTGCCGCCGCTCGCGACACGATAGAGATTTCCTGAGCGCAAATAAGTTGAAAAACGTTTGAAGAGATCCGTATAATATTCCGGAGTCATATTACCGCCGCATCCCCAGCTTTCATTGCCCACGGCCCAGAATTTCACGTTCCAGGGCTTGTCCCGTCCGTTTTGCTTGCGCAGATCGGTCATCGGGCTTTGCGTATCCGAATTCACGTACTCAACCCATTCGGCGGCCTCCTGCACAGTGCCGCTCCCCACATTCAAACAGATGTAAGGCTCTGCGCCGATCAGTTCGCACAGGTCGAGGAATTCATGGGTTCCGAAGCTGTTGTCTTCGGTTACACCGCCCCAGGTCGAATTGATAATAGCGGGCCGTTGATTCTGGGGGCCAATGCCGTCTTTCCAGTGGTATGTGTCGGCAAAACAGCCGCCGGGCCAGCGGATCACCGGTGGATCGATTTCCTTCAGCGCGGCGATCACGTCGTTACGGATGCCCCGGGTATTGGTGATTGGTGAGTCTTCTCCCACCCAGATTCCTTCATAAATGCAGTGACCCAGATGTTCGGCAAAATGGCCATAAATTTCCTTATCGATTTTTGTGGTTCCCAAATCCACGTTGACGATGAGGTGATTTGATTTGTCTGCCGCGGTCAGGCAGGCAAAGTTCATTATCATGGCAAGCATGAATAATAATTTGATGGGCTTCATGGTTTTTCTCCTATTTGATTATTTTTGAAAAACTATATGTCGTTTCTTACGTTCTTTTCCTTTGATGGAATTCAACTGACAATTGTAACTGTTAGTAAAAATATGATTATTTATTTCAGCAATCCCAATGGTTAAAAACCAACAAGTTTAAATAGAATGCAAGAAATTCACCCTGAAGAAAAGATACAAAATAAATATATATATGCAATCAGGTTTTTCAAAATTTTTTATTGCTTAACAGTGCAGAACAAATTTCGAGGCTATTAACAAAGATTATATTTTTAATGATTTTTAACCGGTCGCGCGTGATATCAAAAAAACCTGTCAATGAGAGTGACTCATCGACAAGTTTAATTATCAAACATTTTGTTTTCACGACAATACCCTCCTTCGAATCGGGCAGTTTTTTATCACATAGATATTGCGGTTTTTGTTTGGAGGGATACTTAACAGGAAATTTATTTTTTATTGTGATGCAGGGGGCGACAGTATTGTTTCCGGTTGTTGTGAATGGTCTGGATATTAAAATAAGAATATTCAACCGGCTCAATAAAGATACCAGAATAGGGATCAGGTTGTTTTATCCTTTGTGTCTAAATGATGTTTAATTGTCTGTGCTTTATAGATAAAAATTACCTCTTCGGCAATATTCGTGGAGAGATCGGCGATACGCTCCAGGTTCTTGCTGATCAGAATCAAATGAAGCGCGCGTATGATGTTTTCACTGTCATTCACCATGTATGTAAATAATTCCTGATAGATCTGGTCGTCGAGTTGATCCACTTCGTCATCCCGGGTACACACGGTTCGTGCCTTGCTTATATTCCCATTTACGAAACTGTCCAGACTTTCCTTTACCATGGATTGTACGATTTGAGCCATTCTGGGAATATCGATCAGAGGCTTGAGGGATTCTTTTTTATTAAGGAGCTTGGCACGTTCCGCAATATTGACGGCATGGTCACCCATCCGCTCTAGATCGCTGTTGATTCTCATGGCAGAAGTGAGAAACCTTAAATCCAGGGCCATAGGCTGCTGCAAAGCGAGGAGTTTCAAACACTGTTCATCCACCAGAATTTCAAGTTCATTGATATTGCTGTCGGATTGCATGACTTCGTTCGCCAGTTTGTTATCGCGGTTGACGAGTGATTCGACGGCTTTGGCAATGGACATTTCGACCAGGGATGCCATTTTAAACAGGGTCTCTTTTAATTCCTGAAGCTGTTTGTGAAAGTGTCGTTCCATTTTTATCCGAACCTTCCGGTTATGTAATCTTCCGTTTTTTTAAGTTTGGGTCGCGTGAAAATCTGATCGGTTTCCCCAAACTCGATCAATTCCCCCAGATAAAAAAAAGCTGTGTAATCGGAAATACGCGCCGCCTGCTGCATATTGTGCGTAACGATGACGATCGTGTAATGTTCCCTCAATTTAAAGATGAGCTCCTCGATTTTTTGTGTGGCAAGCGGATCCAGCGCGGAAGCCGGTTCGTCCATCAGGATCACTTCAGGCTGGACGGCAAGTGCACGTGCGATGCAGAGACGCTGCTGCTGACCGCCGGAAAGGTCCATTGCCGAGTCGTTCAACCGGTCTTTGACTTCATCCCACAGGGCTGCATTTTTAAGGCTCTGTTCGACGCGCTGTGAGATTTTATTTATTCTTCGTTCCCCGTTGATGCGCAGGCCATAAGCCACATTTTCGAAGATCGATTTGGGAAAGGGATTGGATTTCTGGAATACCATTCCGACTTTTCGGCGTAAATCGACCACATCGATATTCCGGTCGTAGATATCTTCTCCATCCAGAAGGATTTTACCTTCCACCCGGGTCCCAATGATAATATCGTTCATCCGGTTCAGAGAGCGGAGGAATGTTGATTTTCCGCATCCGGAAGGTCCGATCAGACTGGTAACATGATTTTTGAGGATATTCATGTTGATGTTCAGAAGAGCCTGAAGGTTTCCATAGAAGAAGTTCATATTGCGAATATTTAATTTAATGTCGGACATATTATACCCGTTTATATTTTTTTCTAAATCGGTATCGAATCCAAATGGCAAGAATATTCATTGATAATACCAGCATAATCAAAATTAAAGCGGTTCCGTATGCGATGGGGCGCACTTTTACGATTTCGTGATGCTGGGTCGACATGATAAACAGATGATAGGGAAGTGCCATGAATTGTGTAAAGAGCACTTTGGGAAATTTTGGCAGAAACGGCCAGAAAAAGGCAGCGCCCGTGAAAAGGATAGGTGCCGTTTCGCCGGCGGCACGGGCCAGACCGAGAATTGTCCCAGTCAACATGCCCGGCACGGCATACGGCAGAACGTTTGTCCGGATGGTCTGCCACTTGGTGGCGCCCAGCGCAAGTGCGCCTTCCCGGTAGGACATGGGAACTGTTTTGAGCGCTTCTTCGCTTGCTGTAATCGTCCAGGGGAGTGTCAGGAGTCCAAGAGTCAGTCCCGCTGAAATCACAGAGAGTCTCAAATTCAACATCAAAACAAAGAGAGCGAAACCGAACAGGCCGTAGACGATAGAAGGAACGCCGGACAGATTTCGAATGGCCAGCCGGATCATTCTGATCAAGCGTCCCTGAGAGGCGTATTCATTGAGATAGATGGCCGTGAACATGCCGATTGGCACGGCAAAAATGATCGTTACCATACTGACCCAGAAGGTTCCAACAATAGCGGGCCAGATGCCGCCTTCGGTCATGCCTTTGCGGGGTTTTGAAGTGATAAACTCCCAGTTGATGACTCCGGCTCCTTTTGAAAAAATATCGTATAAAATGAAAACCAGTATAAATATAACGACAAGAAAAGCCAACCGGAGCAGCATGAATCCCATTTTCTCGTTGATCTTGCGCCAGTTCATTTTCAGAGCCCTCTTTTCTGGAAACGCTGCAGTACCATGTCCGAAATCAGATTAACCAGAAAGGTCATCAGAAAAAGAATAAATCCGATCACAAACAAAGACCGGTAGTGAATGTCTCCCTGAACCGTTTCTCCCAATTCGATGGCAATGGTTGCCGTCATGGTGCGAACCGAGTCGAGGAAGCTATGGGGCATGGCAGGCGCGTTACCGCAGGCCATGAGTACAGTCATGGTCTCTCCGATTGCGCGGCCCATTCCCAGCATGATAGCAGCGATGATTCCCGATAGCGCCGAAGGCAGTGTGACCCGGATCAGGGTCTGCCACTTGTTTGCGCCAAGGGCCAGGGATGCGTTTTTAAATTCCTGCGGAACCGAAACAATGGCGTCCTCGGAGATGCTGATAATTGTCGGCAGGGACATCACGGAGAGCAGGACCGATCCATTCACTGCATTCAGGCCGTTCGATATCCCGAACAGTTTGCCCAACAGGGGACCCACCAGAACAATGCCGAGAAACCCGATCACCACAGATGGAATTCCCGCTAATATTTCAACAATTGGTTTGGCCACTTCCCGGACTCTGGGACTGGCCACATCCGCGAGATAGGCGGCACAGCCGATTCCCACGGGTACCGATATGAGCAGGGCTCCGAAAGTGACCATGAGTGTGCTGACAACCATGGATAGAATGCCGTACGATTCTTTTACGAAAGAGGTCGGATTCCAGTTACTCTTTGAAATAAACGCCATCAGTCCGATTTTACGAATCGCGGGGAAAGCTTCAATAAACAGCAGTGAAAATATTCCAAGTAGGATCACGATTGCAATCAGGCCGTTTGTGAGAAAGAAAGCGGAAATCGATTTCTCACGGATACGGCGCCAGAGCATGCTCTTTGCGATCTGTTTCCCTCTGTGAGAAATCGGGAGTTCCAATCCGTTTGGCGGTTTAAAAGATTGACCGTTTATCGACGTTTTTTTAATTTTTAGTTCTTTCATATTAAATCAAGTTATAAGCCATAAAACATAAAACATTTTTATCTTTATATACCTTTCATTTTAATCAGGCATTGTTACAGCAGTGTTACAAAATGGATCTATTTGGAAGAACTACCTGTGTAGACATTTGTATTGTATACTCAAACCAGAGTGGTTTTCAGATTTGTTTTATAGCCCTTATCTTAGTCCTCTCCCAAAAAAGGGAGAGGAAAGGATTGTGAAATCCAAAAACCACTTTTTGCGGTTATTATATCTCCCCCAAAAAACCTGTCAATGAGAGTAACCCACTGACAGGTTTTATTGTCAGATATTTGATGTGTGGATTAAAAACCGGCTTTTTTATTCTGATCCAGGTATTTCCCTGCAACGGGATAGAAGCCCATTTCTTCGACGACTTTCTGTCCTTCCGGGCTGAGTTCGAACGCGATAAACTCTTTTACGGCTCCTTTGGCTTTGCCGTTGGTGTACTGGTAAAGCGCTCTCGCAATCGGATACAAACCGGATTTGACATTGTCAGCCACAAGCGGAGTAACCGGTTTGGCATTCGCATCTTTTGACACTTCGAGAACTGTAATATTTTCCGCGACATTGCCATGATCATCAAACACATAGCCGACACCGACGTATCCGATGCCGGCTTTGTCCACTTTAATTCCCTCGACGATCTGAGCGTTTCCGTTCATCTGTTTCATTTTGGGAGAATAGTCTTTGTTTCCCAGCACGTGTTCCTGGAAAAAGACGAATGTTCCCGAATTGGGCTGGCGTCCGTACAGGGAAATCGGCATATTGGGCCCGCCGACTTCGGACCAGTTGAGAATTTCGCCTCTGAAGATCGCTCCGATTTGATCCATGGTTAAGGATTTGATCGAATTACCGGCATTCACGATGACCGAAAGTCCGTCGATGCCGATGACGATTTCATAAGGGATTACACCGTTTTCCTTGGCCTGGGCGTATTCCTTGTCCTTCATCGGACGGGATGCATCGGCAATATCGATCCGATTCGATATCAAAGCGGCGATCCCGACGCCCGAACCGCCTCCGGTCGTGGCGATGGCCGTATTCGGAAATTGTTCCATGTAGACTTCCGACAATCTCTGCACCAGATTGATCAGTGTATCCGAGCCTTTGATCTGGATAAGATCCTGAGGAAAGGCTGTGGCCGACAAAAACAATCCGGCGAGTAATATGATAGTGATAAATTTGATTCTCATTTTTTAATCCTCCTGTTGATTGAATAAACAATTATTCGACGATGATTTTACCCGAATCGAAAATACAGTATAATGTGATTCTCCCGGTGATATCCGCATCTTTCCCGCTCTTGGAATAATTCTTAACCAGAATGTTGGGCATGATGTGAACATTCCCGGCCGGATTGTAATCCAGACCAGCTATGATCAACGTGCTTTCATCGTCGGTACCGTTCGTTGTTTTACCATCCGAGAAAGAGGTGACCACGCCGTCTTCCGTATTCGGATCGAAGAAATCATAACGAAGAAAAGCTTTCATTTTAGGAATCGGTGTAATCACAGAACCAAACAGAGAGTATCCGAAACGTTTTACATCAGAGACTTTGGAGCTGGTAATCGAACCATTTTCAACGACAACATCTTTCAGGCCGGATTCCCTGTTGGTGCGCACAAAGGCTTCGGCTCCGATGGTAAACCGTGGATGGTCATACCCAATGAATCCCTTGATCGTATTGTAGGAAGCGCTGCCGGAAAAATCCTTTGCATCTTTGAATACGGATGCGGTTTGGGCGTCGTTCGGATTCTGGTTTTCGTAATCCGCATATCCTTCAATCATGAGGCCTTTGACAGGCGTCAGCCATAAAGCATAACCGATTTTCTTGTATCGGTCCACTTCGGATGAACCGTAGCCGGTTCCGTTGAAAAGTGTCAGCCAGTGATGCACGACGCTGCCGAGATCGCCTTTCAATGCGATTCCCATGTCCGCGGACGAGCTGATCTTGTTCAAATCCATAATGGTTTTTTCGATGGATCGGTATCCCCAGTAGGTTTCCGAATTTTTAAACGTGTTGGTCTCCGCGATACCGATATACAATTTGTGGTTCGGGATCAGTTTGCTCCATTCGATGTAAGCGTGTTTGACGAACGGATTGATTTTGGATGTGGAACCATAATCCCCGTGCGCCGATTCCAGACGGAAACGCAGCTTGATGTCCTGAGTAATGCTGTTCTCAATCGTCAGGTAAACTCTTCTTAGAGAGAACGCATTTTGATCTTTTTCCGCGTTCGAATGGCTGCTGAAATTGTAGTAATAATCGGCGAATACAACTCCGTTGATGACCGTGGTTGTTTGTCCCTGAGCAACGGTTCCCCAGAGCAGTGCGTTCGTTAGTGCTGTGAAGATGAATTTCTTAAACATCATTTTCCTCCATCAATTAAATGATTATCGTAAACTATTTGTTGAATAACGACACTGATAATGTCACTTTTATATGTTACAGAATGATGACAAAACAATTAAATTTTGATGACATTTTACGAATTGGATAAGGATTGGTGATACTACTGTAAACAGGCAAGAAACTATCAAATCAGGAATACTCAATAATGAATCATCAATAATGAATAATGATGTTCGATTTTCGAAGGGATAATAAAAGCACTTTATTTCGAAAATCATGATTGGGTGTTGATTATTCGTAAGTCGAAATCTCGGAAAGTTGTCAGATTTAAAAGTTTTAAAACTGGTACGGATGGGAGATCAGAAGGAGCGGAGTTTAGGCCATATTCAATTCAAACCAGAATCGGCTGCCTTTTCCTGATTTGCTGTCGATGTGGATTTGGCTGCCGTGTTTTTCGATGATGTGTTTGACAATAGCCAGCCCAAGTCCCGTACCGCCCAG
>CAZTZL010000021.1:1391-18642 GCA_964617625.1 uncultured bacterium | reverse complement strand
GGAGAGTTCAGTGAAATGTTGATTGTTTTCTGATCGGCTTTCTCTTTGTGTTCGCTCACAGTCTCCTGAAGTATGGGAAAGAGCCTGATCGTTTGTTGTTCCAAAGGCAGCTCTCGTTCGAGTTCGGAAAGTTTCAATAAATCCGCAATGAGAAATTCGAGCCGCTGCGACTGCTCATTGATTTTCCGGATAAATTTGATTTGCAATTCCGGATTTTCAGCAGTGTTGTGAAGCAGCGTTTCTGTGTATCCGATAATCGCCGTCAGCGGTGTTTTTAATTCGTGAGAGGCGTTGGCTACAAAATCCCTGCGTATCGCTTCCAGTTTTTTCAGTTCGGTGATGTCAATAAGCTGGATCAGTGCGCCGATGGCTTTTTCTTTGGTCAACCGATGGGGTGTGATTACATATTTTAAATATTTTTTTTCGGAGTTTGCATAATAGATGAATTCGTCCGATTTCTTTCTGTTTTTTCGAATTACTTCATCAACAGCATCTATGAGCGGTTCCGAACGGATGATTTCGATAATATTTACGTTCTCAAATTCAATTGGATCAATTTCAAGAATATGGAACAGTTCGGGATTGGCATGAAGCATCTCTTTGTTCTGATCGATAAGTATAATTCCGACGTCAAGAGAGGTAAGGATCTGCTCCAATTTCTTCTGTTCATCGGATATCTGACGGATTTGGTTTTTTAGCTGAAAGGTCAGCTGGTTCAAGATCATCGCGAGCGTGCCGATTTCGTCCTTCCTTTGGATAGCGAAGGTTTTTTCCAGATCCCCGGCAGATATTTGTTTGGCTGTATCCACTAATTTCAGAATAGGGGATGTAACCGCTTTCCCGGAAAGTATGGCGAACACAAAGATGATCACCAGTCCGATGAGATTGGCCGAAATGATCAGAGTGATGACCTGGGTCATTGATTCTTCAAAGTTGCGGGAATAATAGGCCAGCCTGAGAAAACCGGCATTATGGTTTTCTTTTTTAATCAGTACAGCTGTGTAAAAAAGTTTTCTCTTGACCGTGGCACTCTTTCGATAACTCTGTCCCCAGCCTCTCTGTGTGGCTTGCTGTACTTCAGGGCGGTGGAGATGGTTATCCATAAAACGGACGCTGTCTCTGGGTACATCAGAATCGGTGAGAACGCGTCCCGAAATATCGATAATTGTGACCCGTGAATGGACAATGCTGCGCAGACGGTAAGAAATATCATAAAGTTCCGCATCATTGCCGGAAGAAAGTTTCAGATTATTGTTTTCGAGAAATGAAACAGCCAGACGGGTTTTCATCTCCATTTCAAGAGAATTCTGTTCGAATATGTAATTTCTTATACTGTGAAACAGGATGAGATCGAACAGGAAGAAACCGATGATCGATACTCCCAATATTACCAGAATAATGTTCCATGTATATTTCTTAAACATCATGGATCCAGTTTGACACGATAGCCGAAACCCTTGACGGTTTCCACGGTACTGGCCTGCTTGTCCAGCTTCTGGCGCAGCCGCCTGATATGCACGTCCACGGTGCGCGGGTCTCCGTAGTAGTCGAATCCCCATACCTGGTCGAGCAGCTGATCCCGTGACAATACTCGCCCTTTCGCGTTGATCAGCACTTTCAGAAGGAGAAATTCTTTTGGAGTCAATTCCAGCAGGGTGTTGCCGATTGTGACCTGATGGGTCGAAAAGTTGACGGTTATATCTTCGATTTGAATCGTTTCATCCTCGTCCCTGCGGTGGCGTCTTAGTAGCGCTTTGATCCGTGCGATCACTTCTTTCGGACGAAACGGTTTGGTGATATAATCATCCGCGCCCTGCTCCAGTCCCTGCAGAATATCCATTTCTTCGGAGCGTGCCGTGATCATAATCAGTAGGACATCGGCGGTCCGTTCGTCCTTGCGCAGGGAACGGGAGATTTCAAGTCCGTTCATGCCGGGGAGCATGAGATCGAGCAGGACCAAATCCGGCGGATTTTTCCTGATGTGGCTGAGCCCCTGACTCCCGTTGTTGAAAACGATCACCTCGCATCCTTCCTGTTCCAAATTGTATTGAAGGATTTCACAAATATCCGGATCGTCTTCGACAATGACGATTTTCGCGTTCATTTTATCATTTTCTTTGTAAGGCACGAAGTTAAGATGAAAAACGAATATTACATTGATGTTACAAATATAATATCATTTTACAAGGATTAAAACACTTTTTTATAGTACTTATCAACTGACTTGAAGTTGATCAATCAATAAAAAAGTAGAAATTACTTGATTTTGTGTTGATTTTTTGTTAATTGTCTTTTAATTTATATTAATCAATTTCTGGATCAATTTCGATCCACTCCATCAGACAACAATAAAAATCGAATCTGGTTGAATCCATATCCATGGAGAGGGGGTGAATCATTTCGTATATTTTTCATAGGTTGTTATAATGATAATCCAAGGAAAGTGAATCCTTAAATAATGTGAAAGGAGATGAATCGTGAAACGTTTGAATCGAATGGCTTTATTACTGGTAATTGGAATTTTAATCTGTATCACCGCAGCACAGGCAGGGGATTGGAAAAAACTGGGTGCAAGAAATGTTAAACATCGTACTGAAAAGGATGTCATTCTGGTCGGAGCAAAAGAAGGTACGTTTAAGGCTATCAAACTGACTGTCAAGAAGTCGGGTATTCATATGTTAGACATGAAAGTCCATTTCGTGAATGGAGACGTATTCGATGTTGAGATTCGTAATTTTATTCCGGCCGGAGGAGAAACGCGGGTAATCGATTTGCCAGGCGTGAATCGGAGAATTGAAAAAGTGACTTTCTGGTATAAATCTCTGAAGAAGAATGACAAGGAAGCCAGGATCAGATTGTGGGGGAAACAATAAAATTAGGGATATAAAAGAAGAACATTCTTTATTACTATTAAAGACAAGATGATTGCAGTCCAGCTTCAAGTTGGGCTGCAATTTATTGATCGGAAATAAAAATGAAAGATGTGTATCCCGAAATCCAAGCCATGATCGATCTGGAAACGGAGGCGTGGAACAAGAAGGATGCCGATACCCTGGTTTCTCTGTTCCATCCTGATATGGTATGGCCCTGGCCCCTGGATAATAGAAGCCACGATCCGGTTGCCTGGATTTTCCCGTTCGGCCGATACGACCGCGGGCGCTGGAAAGCAAGCTGGCAGACACTTTTTAAAACACACGATTTAATTCACAATCACCGTAAAACAGTAAAAATTGTGGTTTCGGAGCAATCCGACGGCGCGTTTGCCGTGGTCGATGTGGATACACTCTGGGTCGATAAAAACGGAGACAAACTGCACTGGAAAGGGAGGGCCTGCAAAGGATATACAAAGGTTGGGAACAGTTGGAAAATTGTCATGCATACCGGGCTTTTGGAGTATACTTAAAATCGAGCAGGATGGGTTGTCTAATAAATTGGAGTACAAAAAGTTTTTTGCTTGAACGTTATAACTGAAAATTACCTTGACTTTTAAACTCCATTGTTTATTTTGAAATCATACTTTTTCTATTATTTCAAGTTCCAAATCAATTTGAAAAATACAGACATTTTATCAATATCTATTCTTTTATGGAAAGAACCATAAATTCGGACAGATGATATGAAAGATCAAATACAAACCGCACCGGATCAGCCTGTTTTACCGAACATTGAAACCCTCTCTTTTGATTCGTACGAATCTTTGTATGAATCCATTACGGTGGACGGCTCTCTCGGAGTCTTGGCGCTGGGAGCAGCGGGAGTTATGGCCTGGCGGAGAAAAAGGAAAGAAGCCGGCTGGCAGCCTCCGATTCCCGACATAAAAAAAGAAGAAAAGTCAGGTGAATAAAGCTCTGAAGAAAAAAGTGCTCTTGATCGGATGGGATGCAGCAGACTGGAAGGTGATCAATCCGTTGTTAGATGCCGGATGCATGCCGGCTCTCGAAAGTCTTGTGAATCAGGGTGTGATGGGCAATCTGGCCACACTGGACCCACCGCTCTCCCCGATGCTGTGGACATCGATTGCAACCGGTGTGCATGCGGATAAACACGGTATTTTGAATTTTACCGAACCCGCGCCTCATAAAGGGGGCATACGGCCGGTAATGGGCACTTCGCGGAAAGTCAAGGCCGTTTGGAATATTCTCATGCAAAATGGAATGAAGTGCCACGTGGTGGGGTGGTGGCCCAGCCATCCGGCAGAACCGCTCAACGGTATTACGATTTCAAATTTCTATCAGCGGGCGCATGCGCCGATTGACAAGCCCTGGCCGCTTTTCCCGGGAACCGTGCATCCGGTAGAGAAAATGGAGATTTTCGATCAATTACGCATTCATCCGGCTGAACTGACCGAGGCCCATCTTCTGCCCTTTGTGCCGGATGCGGCCCGGATCGATCAGGATAAAGATCACCGGCTATCCGCTCTTGCCCGGATCATTGCCGATTGCTCCACAATACATGCCGCCACAACTTGGATTTTGGAAAATGAAGAGTGGGATTTTCTGGCTGTCTATTACGATGCCATCGACCATTTCAGCCACGGATTCATGAATTTTCATCCGCCGAGGATGAAACACATCCCCAGAAAACTCTACGAGCTGTATAAACAGGTGGTCACCGGCGGTTATATTTATCACGACATGATGCTGGCCAGACTGCTCCAACTGGCGGGAGAAGAAGTCACAGTCATTCTGGTATCGGATCATGGGTTTCATTCGGATCATCTTCGCCCCAGGGCGATTCCGAAAGAACCTGCGGGGCCGGCATGGCAGCATCGGCCGTACGGAATTTTTGTGATGAAGGGGCCGAATGTGAAAAAGGATGAACGGATTTACGGCGCCCGGCTGCTGGATGTGGCTCCGACTATTCTCAATTTATACGGACTACCTGCAGGAAAAGACATGGATGGCAAACCTCTGGTTCAGGCGTTTGAGGAACCTCCGCCTTTAAATTTTATTCCCAGCTGGGAATCGGTGACAGGGGAGTGCGGTCGGTATCCGGATAATGTGTTGCGGGATCCGTATGCGGAACAGGAAGCCATGGAACAGCTCATTGCTCTGGGTTATGTGGAAAAGCCGGATGAGAATGTAGAAAAAACCCTGAAACGGACATCTAATGAATCACGGTTTTTTTTAGCAAGGGTGCATATCAATAAGAATCAATATCAAAATGCCCTGCCTATTTTAGAGTCCCTGTATCAGGAAAATCAAAAGGAAACCCGTTACGCCTTTCAATTGGCCAAATGTTATTATGCGACAAGAGATATTGAGAAATGCAGGGAGACCACGGAATCAATTCTTAAAAAGACAAAAAAGGAAACGCCCCAGTTGCAGCTGCTTCGCGGTTCACTGGCTCTGATTGAAAAACAATATGAAAAAGCCCTGGAATATTTGATAAAAGCAGAAAGCGCAGAACCCAGGCTGCCCACACTTCATCAGCAGATCGGACAGACCTATTTCAGAATGTGTCATTTCCCTGATGCGGAAAGGGCGTTTAAAAAGGCGCTGGAAATCGACCCGGATAACGCCGTTTCATACGATGGCCTGGCCCGGGTTTATCTGCGAATGCGGAGAAATGAGGAGGCGGTTTCAGCGGCGCTTCATGCCATCGGGCTCCTCTATTATTATCCTTCGGCGCATTACCAGTTGGGGATGGCGCTTGCGCGTCTGGGCCAGTATAAACGGGCGGCAGAGGCATTCGAAGTGGTACTGGCCATGGCGCCGGGATTAAAGAGAGCGCACCGTATTCTGAAACAGCTCTATACACGGCGTCTCTCTCAACCTGAAAAAGCCGATCAACACGCGCAAATTCTTGAAATGCTGAGAAAGCAGAGAAATCAAGGAAAAGGAGAAATGGTTTGATCACCGTGGTTTCCGGTCTGCCGCGTTCCGGCACTTCCCTGGTGATGCAGATGCTCGAAAAGGGAGGAATGGACATGTTGACCGATTATATTCGAAAACCTGACGAGAATAACGTACGCGGCTATTACGAATACGATAAAGTCAAATCGCTGCGGAAGGATGCTTCCTGGCTTGGAGAAGCCGAAGGTAAAGCCGTGAAAATTATCGCTCAGCTGCTGCCTTTTCTTCTTCCCCGATATCAATACGTTGTACTTTTTGTTGAACGCAACATGGAAGAGATTCTGCAATCTCAGGAAAAAATGTTGAAAGACCTGGGACAGAAAACGATTTCTGATTCGAACCAACTTGCGGTTATATTTGAACAGCAGTTGAACCGGGTGAAACAGTGGATTGAAAACAGGTCCAATATCCGAATGCTTTGTCTTCAGTATTCGCGTCTGATTCTCCATCCTCGGGAAGAAGTTGCCAAAATCCAGGAATTTTTAAACATTGATATGGATATTGGTGCCATGAGTTCGGCTATTGATCCGTCGTTGTGGCATCAAAAAAGCAGTTCAGCAAATTAGAGTATATTTAAAAAAATAGAGCCGTTGTTGAGTCAATTGTACTGGAACTGATTTGAGCAATATAACTCATTGACATCGTTTCGAAATATAAAAATATAATATTTTCCACTTGATTATTGGAAAAAGAATTATTAAGATATTTTAGTATAAATCTTCTTGGATAAGAAGATGTTTTTAAGAAGCCCCAAAAGTACCATAAACTATTTTTCTTTTTAAAGCATCGTTTATAATAGTTAAGAGTTGAAGCATCGAATTAGGTTCTTGTTTCTAAATTATCTTTTCATTACTCTTTTTAAAAGGAGTTAAGTATAATGAAAGTAAAAAGAGCATCTCAAAGAAAAGATCAACTTCTTGCTCTGGAAAAACAGCTTATGGCCTACTCAATCGCGGCGGCAGTCATTTTGGCGGGAACGAAGGACGCCAAAGCTGGGATTGTCCATACGGATGTAAATCCGGATGAAGTACTGGATATGAATGGAGATGAGTTTGAAATCGTATTTTCCACTCAAACAAAATTTAAAATTAAGTTTGCAAAAGATGAGTGGACTCAAAGATCCACAAGTTTTAGTACATATTCGATAACCAATACTGTAACCAATGTACATACACATACACATCACACAACCGGTTCGTTGTCAACTCCGACTACAACTACTACAAAGCAATATTTTGGAACTTGGGTGAAATTTTATCAAACGAACACTTATACTAAAAATAAAGTCGGTGTTTTTCCTGAGGCCGGAAATTCGTTTGTAAAAAGCGGAGGGTATGCCAAGGCCATGAGTGCGGGGTCGGTCATTGGCCCAGCCAATAGTTTTAATAATGCCGGCAGTGCAAGCAACATGGCTTATTACTCGAATTTTACTGGATGGAGCAGCGGACCGTTTCTGGGAACATCGAATAAATATCTGGGATTGAAATTTAAAATTAGCAGTGATACGTACTACGGATGGGCGCATGTCGAGGTTGCTTCGGATGCATCGTCCGCGACAATTACGGATTATGCATACGAGACGACTATTGGTTTGGGCATTAAAGCCGGTGAAACCGATGTTTCTTTGGCGGTCAGCATCTCCGAATTGGAAGCGGTCCAGGGCGAGACAGGAGTGCGGCTCTCCTGGTCCATGGAAGCGACGCAGGATTTTCTGGGATTCATCATCGAGCGGCAGTCTCTGAATAATCAGGGAGAGAGCATTTCCGAATGGGAAGAGATCGCTTCGTATAAGACACACAATGAATTAAGAGGGGATAGCAATCAATCCTCGCGGCAGACCTATGTTTTCAAAGATCCGGGTGCGGTTTCCAGCACGCGGTACCAATACCGTTTGTCTGAGGCCAATCTGTCGGGCCAGATCGTATCGCAGAAAATCATTGAAGCCAGGGCCGTGTCCGTACCCATCGAATTTTCGCTGAATCAGAACTATCCCAATCCGTTCAATCCTTTTACAAAAATCCAATTCGGTTTACCCGAAAAAACCAAAGTGACACTAACGATTTACAATGTAAAAGGACAAATTATCGATGTCGTTCTTGATAAAACCATGGATGCGGGTTATCACACTGTCAATTATGATGCTTCTCTTTTAAGTTCGGGTGTCTATCTGTATGAAGTGAAGAACGGAAATGAACGTTTAATCAAGAAAATGCAGGTGATAAAATAATCAGATAAATGGGTACATTTGTATCCGCGATAAAGAAAATAGCAAATATACAAATATCGCTGTATTCTAACTCAGAGATGAACTGCAACTGAATTAATAAATACTCCGATTAATCAGGCCGCTTCCATTTTGACAAGATCGGCTTCATGGTACTCCAAAATAAGCGTTTCCGTGAGTTCTTTTACCGAAATAATCCGGTCCACACGCCAGGCATTGGCTCCCGCAAATACGAATCCATCGTCCAATATTCCCAGTTTCGCCTGGGTTAAGGCTTTACCAATACAGTAGGGCGCTTTCTTGAAATCGCAAGTTCGCAAACATTTCCATGGGCATGAGAACGGTTTTTGTACGCCTGCCGAAACTTCCTGCAAAAAGTTATTTCGAATCGCCCGGCCCGGCAGTCCGACAGGACTGTCGATAATAGTCAGATCTTCTTTTCGTGTATTCAAATAGGCTTCCTTGAACCGGATGTGAGCATCACATTCGTGTGTGGCTACAAATCGTGTGGCCATCTGGACTCCTGCCGCACCCAGGTTCATCAACCGGTGTATATCTTCTCCGGTATAGACGCCTCCTGCAGCGATCACCGAAATGGGTTTTCCTGAACGCTCCTCGTGGGGCCGAACCGCAGAAAGCGTTTCCTCAATGAGTGCATCGAGGGAATGGGCCGGATCTCCAATCTGATTTTTTTGAAAACCCAGATGTCCGCCCGCCATGGGCCCTTCGACGACAAACGCATCGGGAGTACAGCCGGATTTCATCCAGCTTTTACAAATCAGGTCCGCTGCTCGCGCAGACGAAACAATGGGAACAATCCTTGTCGCACCGTCCCGAAGTCGTTCGGGGGTGATCAACTGAGGTATTTTAAGAGGCAGACCGGCTCCCATGAAAACCAGATCCGCTCCGGCTTCGAGAGCGGTTAAAAGAAGGGATTCATGATCCGAAAGAGCGATCATGATATTGACACCGATGAGGCCGCCGGTTTTCGCTTTGGCAGTGAGAATTTCACGCCGCAGCGCCCGTGTGTTGGATTCTCTGAAATTTTTATCAAAATCGTTTTCCAGCATGCCGATGCCCGCTGCCGCAATCACACCGATGCCTCCCTGATCGGCAACGGCCGAGGCGAGCCCCGACAAGGAAACACCCACGCCCATTCCTCCCTGAATGATGGGGAGTTTTGCTGTCAGATTGCCTATACGAAGTTCCGGTAATTGATGATCGTTCATTGTTATTGCTCCTGTCATTAATTCATCCAATTGTTGGTAGAAATAATTTTAGACCGTTTCAACAATTTGCCGGAAATGAAATCCATAGATGGCCATGGTGACTGCAAGTGCGAATTTTTCAGGGCATTCCTTAAGTGAAAAAAACAACAGACTCCAGAATCCGCGCCTTCCTTTTTTAAGAATTCCCAAAACCCATACAGACCGAAAAAAGGCTCCGATATCATTCCAGGTGATTCTGAGAGCAGGTCTGGATGGCAGGTGATATTCACGCAGTAAGGTTTTAACCCGTTCATAGTAGTCTTTTGGTGAATAGATCGATTGAAGCACGGATTTATAACCGTTAATGAGTTTCTTGTAGTTCATTCTGGGAATGAAATTTATCGAACCGTCCATGTTGTTGCCGCTGGAGAGATTCAGGAGACGATTTTCTGATTTCAACCGCTTAAAAAGATGGGTTCCTGAAAGTGCGGTCAGGAGCCCGACCATCGCTGTCACGATGCCGCTTTTTTGAATAAACCGGATTTGATCTTCGAAAATGGTTTGCGGATCATTATCGAATCCCACAATGAAACCGCCGTGCACGATTAATCCCTGATTCTGGAGGTGCTTTACCGAAGCCACCAGATTCCGCTTCAGATTTTGATTTTTAGAACATTCAGTCAAACTCGCTTCGTTGGGTGTTTCAATGCCCACAAACACGTTTTGCAGTCCTGCTTTCACCAGTTGGCGAACCAGTTCCTCGTCATCGGCCAAATTGATAGAGGCCTCTGTGGTAAATAAAAAGGGATAATGATGTGTTTCCGACCAGTCGATCAGTGCGGGCAGCAGTTCCGATTTCAACTTTTTCTTGTTGCCGATAAAATTGTCGTCCACGATGAACACACTTCCGCGCCATTTCAACTCGACCAGCCGATCCAGTTCACGGATAAACTGTGCCGCGCTTTTGGTGCGGGGGATGTGTCCGTTTAGCAGGGTGACGCCGCAGAACTCGCAGTTAAAGGGACATCCCCGCGAGTATTGAATGCCCATGGAGGCATATTTTTTCATATCCAACAGTTCCCACATCGGGACCACTGTTTCGGACACATCGGGGAATTTATCCGATGTATAGAGAGGTTTGGGTTCACTATTTATAACGTCTTCCACAAAAAGCGGAAGCGTTATTTCGGCTTCATTCAGAACAAAATGATCCACACCCTGGAACTGCTGATGGTCAATGGTGCTCATCGGGCCGCCTGCCACGACTTTGACATCCAGTTCGTTGCATCGTTTTACTACTTTTTGAAAAGATTCCAGGTGCACACTCATACCGCTCAAAAACACATAATCTGCCCAGAGAAGGTCCGCATCTTTCAGGCGGGACACATTCATATCGATTAGTTTCTTTTTCCATTCTTTCGGCAGCAGGGCAGCCACTGTGATCAGCCCGAGCGGCGGTTCACTGGATTTTTTGGAGATAAATTTTAAAGCGTGTTTAAAGCTCCAAAAAGTGGAGGGGGTTTCTGGATATACCAATAAAATGTTCATGATCGTTCTCCTGTATTTCAAACTTTTTTTCGCTTTATTCATTATATGCAAATTTTCAACAAAGTATTGTAAAAGAAGTGTAAAAGATGAAAATCGCTTTATTATTTAAAAAAAATTCTTAAATTAAAAAGTCAAACAAATTTTCCATTTTAAAAAAAATAGGTTATATGTTGTTTTGTGTAGTTAATCATGAAATTCCAAATTTCAATTAACAAATGACAAATATATTGCAAAGAACAATGTCCAAAATATCAAACCAAACATATCGAAGGATCATCGTGTTACTCATTCGCCAAAGCCGGTTTGCCTTGTTTCGTGAGGGGAAAAACGGAGAAAACATAAAAACCCACCTCTGTTTGGATCTTTGTGGTTTTGCGATTGGAGTTTGTTTGATATTTGGATTTTGGAATTTGGGTTTTTTCCGAGAATTAACCCATTCAATTCAATATAGAGCCTAAAAACATTTCAACAGCATGAAGAAAAAGCGATCATTATTGTATCCTGTTTTTGTTTTTGTTCTGGCGCAGCTTGCCTGGTTCCTCGTGGTCGGACTCTGGATTTATCGATATGTGAACAGTTACATGATTTTCAAACAGGTGGGTGGGAATCTTTCTCCTCATTTGATTTCGGAACGGTCCAATATCCTGTCACTGGTGGGCGGCCTGATTTTACTGGTGTCTGTGTCTGTGGCCATCTCGCTTATATTTCGATACTTGACTGTTCAATTGAGAATAACGCAGATGTACGACAGTTTTATTGCGAATATCACTCATGAGCTGAAATCTCCGCTCTCTTCGATTCAGCTCTATCTTGAAACTCTGAAACTTCGAAATGTTCCTCAGGTCAAACAAAAGGAATTTGTGGACTTAATGACGAGAGACGCAATGCGCCTGCAAAACCTCATCAATACAATTCTGGATATTTCAGGTCTTGAGCAGAAGAAGTTTATCTACAATTTTCAAATTGTGACAGCCGGGCCGACCTTTTATCAATTGCTTCAGGAGAGCGCCGAGCAATTTAAATTAAAAGAGAAATCCCTGTCCGTTTCGGGAAAGGCCGAATGTTCCTGCGTGATCGATCTCAATGCCATGCGAATCGTATTCGACAATCTCATGGACAACGCGATCAAATATGCAAACGGGTCTCCGGGAATAAGCTTGAATCTCTCCTGTACTGGCAAACATGTCCTGATCGAATTCAGGGATCACGGGATCGGTATTGTACGCAAGGACCAGAAAAAAATATTCCATAAATTTATCCGGTTGTACGGCCGTCACATTCCCAATGTAAAAGGGACGGGTTTGGGGCTCAGCTGGGTGAAAGAGATTATCCGCGCTCACGGAGGAAAGATTCGTGTTCAGAGTGAAGGAATTGGCAAGGGAACTGCTTTTTTTATCGAGCTGCCGATTTACCAGGCCACAAAGAAAAGATATATCGATCAGCTTTTAAGAATCACACAAAAACGGAAAGAGGTGCAGGGAGGTGAAGATGGGCAAGAATGAGTTATCGGGACACCGAATTCTGCTTGTCGAAGATGAAGAATCACTGGCAATCGGCCTAGAGTATAATTTGAAAGAAGAAGGGTATGCAGTCACATTGGCCGCGGACGGGAAACAGGCTATCGACCGTTTCGCTTCAGAATCTTTCGATCTGGTTGTTCTTGATATCATGCTTCCCTATCTGGATGGATTTCAAGTGGCGGAAAGAATGCGCGGAAAAGATCCCCAAATCCCTATACTGATGCTGACGGCAAGAGGTGGTCTGAAGGACCGTTTAAAAGGGCTTGAAATCGGTGCGGACGATTACATGACCAAACCGTTTCATCTTGATGAGTTGCTGCTTCGCGTGAAAGGCATGCTGCGGCGCAAAGAGTGGTATCAGACCAAAACAGATGAAAATCCTGTCGCCTGTTTTGGAAGTTATACAATTCATTTTGATACGCTCATGTGCCAATCCGGCAAAAACGAATTTCAGCTGACCGCACATGAAGCCATGGTGCTTAAATATCTGATCGATAATCCGGACAGAATCATTTCGAGAAAGGAACTGCTCGAGAATGTTTGGCAGATCCATTCGGAAGTGGAAACACGCACTGTTGATATTTTTATTGCCCGTCTGCGTAAATATTTTGAGCCGGATCCCAGAAAACCGAGATATTTTAAAAGCATTCGCAGTGCCGGCTACATGTTCTGTCAAGCGGGATGAGTAAAAACCTCGCCAATTTTTTTTAAAAAAAATGAAAATATTTTGGAACCTAATCAAAATGTTGATAGTAGAATTTTTTGTATGATTTCTTGAAAATCTCCTTTTATGAGTTTTGAATATTGATTTCAAAAAAATAATTTTATAAATTATCGTGTTTTAAAATTTGGTATCATTTAATCATGACAGAGGGAAACGTTATGATCGAATTGAAAAATGTATACAAAAACTACGGATCGACACAGGCGCTGAGCGATGTCAGTTTTACGGTGCAGAAGGGTCAGATTGTCGGATTTGTCGGACCGAACGGCGCGGGCAAATCGACTGCCATGAAGATCATCACCACGTACACAGCACCGACATCAGGCACAGTTAGCGTAGGCGGTTTTAGTGTGATGGAGAATCCGATCGAGGTTTGCAGAATGGTCGGATATCTTCCCGAAACCGTACCTCTCTACTATGACATGCTGGTCGATGAATATCTTGAATTCATCGGTGCTGCGCGTCATCTCAACGGAAAATTCAAAGGACGGCATGACTGGGTCGTCGAGGCATGCGGACTTCAGCCGGTGCTTCACCGCAAGATCGGCGAGCTCTCGAAAGGATTCAAACAACGAACCTGTCTGGCGCAGGCGTTGATTCACGATCCGGACATTCTGATCCTGGACGAACCCACCTCGGGCCTTGATCCCCTGCAGATTATCGGTATTCGAAAACTGATCAAGGATCTGGCCCATTCCAAAACCATCATTCTCAGCACGCACATTCTGCCGGAAGTCGCTTCGATTTCGGACCGGATACTTGTGATCAACGAAGGGCGGATCGTGGCGGACGGAAGCTTCCAGGATTTACAGCAGAAACTTACGGAGCGCAATTCCGCGTACATTGCAGTGAAGTGCACCAAGAAGGAATTTCAATCCGCCATTCAATCCCTGTCCGGTGTGGATGAAGTGCTCTACGATGAAAATGTACCGCGCGGCGTAATTGGCGCTCATTTCTTTTCGTCTTTTAAAATCGATCTGATCGCCCAGCTCAATGATTTAATCCGGAACCAGAAATGGAGCATTGTCGAATTTACACGGGAAAAACTTTCGCTTGAAGATTCTTTTATCAAACTGACCCAGGGATCTGCCGTCAGCGGGGAAGGAGGCGCGTCATGAGAGACATGGCCATTATTCTCAAACGGGAGCTGAAATCCTATTTTTACTCGCCGATTGCCTATGTGTTCAGTGTCATCTTTATTATTCTGAATGCCGGCATTTACATGTTTCATTTCTTTTTCTTCGGGACAGTGGACATGAGGGCGTTTTTTTCCACGCTTCCCCTTGTGCTTGGTATCGTATTCATTCCGGCCATCTCCATGCGGCTCTGGTCCGAAGAGATCAAGCTCGGCACCATCGAACTGCTTTTGACTCTGCCGATGCGCACGGAAGAGATCGTTCTCGGCAAGTTTCTGGCAAGTTTCATTTTTTATCTGTTTGCCCTGTCCGGGACGCTGGCCATTCCGATTATGCTGATTTTTCTCGGCCGGCCCGACTTCGGACCGATTATCGGAGGCTATTTTGGAGCGGTTCTGCTTGGCGCATTTTTTCTGTCCGTCGGGATTTTTATATCGAGCTTTTTTGCAGATCAGATTGTTTCTCTGATCATCACCAGCCTGGTCTGCGGTTTTCTGGTGCTTGCCGGCTGGCAGTACGTACCGATGATCATAGACGGATGGATTCCCGGCCTGGGATCGTTTCTCGATAATTATATCAGTGTCTCCCGCCACTTCAGCGACATCGAGCGGGGCGTCATCGATATCAAAAGTATCATCTATTTTCTGTCCTTTACTGCGCTGTTTCTCTATTTGAATGCCAAAGTGTTGGAAAGGAGAAAATATTAAAATGAAATTCAAGAAAAATTTTATCACGCTGTTTTTGATTGGAGCGTTTCTTCTGGGAGGAATAACTGTTCTGATCAATATGATTGCAAACAACATGAATCTCGGACGGTTCGATCTGACTGCAGATCAGGTGTACCGGCTTTCGCCTTCGGTGAAGAAAATTCTGTCTCAACTTGAAGCGCCGATCGAGATTACATACTATGTTTCTTCTTCGGAAAAAATGCCGACTCCCTGGAAACATCTCGAACGGGATGTGATTGACAAACTGAAAGAAATCAAGTTAGCTTCCAAGGGCATGCTTTCCTATACAGTCTTTGATCCTTCCGCGGAAGAGGAGAAGGAAGCATACGAAGAAGAGAAGGATCAGAATGAAAAAGATAATCCAAATAAATCCAAAAGCCCGACGCGGGAAAAAATCGCACAGAGACTCTCGGAAAAGGGTGTGATTCCGTTCGGCGTCCAGAGCGCAGAGCGGGATGAGTTTGCCATCAAACGGGTCTATTCGTCTATCGTGCTTTCCTATCTGGACAGAAAAGAGGACGTGATCGAAGAGGTGCGTCCCGAAACTTTCGGCAATCTCGAATACGAGATCATGTCGAGGATCTACAAGCTGATTTCCAACAAGCGCCCCAAAATCGGGTTTTACCCGGCCGAACCGGAGATGCCTGAAGATTATCAGCAGCAGTATTACCGTCAGGGGCCTCCTCCGGACATGTATGCCTTTTCGGTCCAACTGCTCAAAGAATCCGGTTACGATGTGACGCGGACCAACATACAGAAAGACAATCCTGTTCCGGAAAACATACAAACCATGGTCCTGATGATCGACCAGCCTTTGAACGAGCGGCAGATGTATGAAATCGACAAGCTCGTTCACAACGGGGTACGGATTGTGATGGCCAGCCAGTCCCACAATTTTCAGGTTTTTCCGACCCAGCCCGGGAAGTTCGATCTGCGCGGTATGGCGACGCGGGTTAATATCAATTCGCTGGTCAATACCTATGGTTTCGAATTCGACCCAAAGATATTGATGGATAAAAACTCGGCCTACATTCAGGTGCCGGTTTACAACACCCGTTCCATGGGGATGTTTCAAGTCCGGGAACAGCGTTATGAACCGGTTACGAAACCGGTCATGATCCGCATTGATCCGGAAAACATTAACAACCGGGTTTCCATTTCCAACAAAATTACCGATCTCTTTTACATGTACGGTGAACGTGTGCTTCTTCATGATGATGTTTTGAACGAGAATAAAATCCAGTCCAAAATTTTGTTTACTTCGAGCAACTTCAGCTGGACGAGCGATGACCGTGGCTACGGGCAGATAAACACGGATCCTCCCTCCGATGCGAATATTTTAAAACGACAGCCTCTGGCTGTGCTGCTTGAAGGTAAATTCAAATCCAAGTATGCGGATCAGAATATCCCTTCCTGGGAAACAAAAGGAGAGGATATGGAAAAAGAAGAGATTCCTTCCGAAATAACAGGAGAAGCGAAAGAGAATAAAATCATCGCCATCGGGTGCAGCAACCTGTTCAAAGATGATCTGATCAAATCGGTTACCAGCCACAAGGCGCTGTTATTGAACTGTGTGGACGCCCTGACGCTCGGCGATGAGCTGATCAATATCCGGTCCAAGAATATTGTGGCCCGCGGCATCAAGAGCACGAGTGGTGTAGGGAAGGCCGTGGCCAAAACGTTTGTGATCTGGTTTCCGCCGATCGTATTTGTGATGCTCGGAATTTATCTCAATCTCAAAAGAAAGCGAAGATAATTGGGTATATAGTATAGGGTATGTAGTATATAGTATTTGGTATCGTTTAAAATACCAATCACGTAAGATTTGAAAATCGAGGAATGGACGTATGAAAGAAAAACATCTTAAAATCCTGGCCGGTGTTTTTGGTTTTCTGCTCATTCTCTATTTTGTAACCAAACCAAGACACCTCAGTGTCAATGTGGATGAATTCGTTCAGGAAGTGGTTATCGGAATTTCCAAAGAAGATATCAAGAACATCGAAGTATATAAGGAAACCGGTTCCGATCAACCCATACAGATGAAATTTTCATTTCAGGACGATCAATGGTGGATGCCGACCAAATTCGGATGCAAGGCCCAGAAGAGCCGAATCGACCGGCTTGTTGGCACGGTTCTCGAAATGACCGGCAAAGTCCGTTCATCCGATCCGAAACATTTGGACAACTACAAAATCACGGACAGTCAGGGTATCCATTTGATTCTCAAGGACGAGACGGATAAAACCCTTGCCAATTTGATTATCGGCAAACGTTCGGAAGACAACGACGCCGGATTCGTGCGGTTTGC
>CAZTZL010000021.1:0-1291 GCA_964617625.1 uncultured bacterium | reverse complement strand
GATGTGACGAAGATTCGAGCCCAGAAAGTTGTGGACCGCATCGGCAATACGCTCGGCGATCTCAACAAGAGCGGAAAGTACGGTTTCAGCCGGCCGACGCATTATCTCGTTTTCAAGAAACCCGATGGCCCGCAGGAAAATGTGATTTTTGGTTCCGCCTATGAAAAGGACAAAGGATACTATATGAATGTGCAGTACGACAATCTTGTTTATGAGGTGGCCAAGAGTAATTACGATAAGATTTTCAAATGGATGGACGATCTGCCGAAGAAAGTGAAGAAATAAATTGAAATAAAATCAGGATTAAAAAAAAGGCCATATCTGTTCAGGATGTGGCTTTTTTTAATTGCTGATTGTGATCGATAAATTAGAGAAACAATGTTTGCATAATGGCCATCATAATCAGCATCAAAAACAGCAACATATTTGCGAAGAAAACCTGTCTTTTCCAATCGGATGCGAATGTGTTTGCGTCTTTTTAATCTTTCATTAACGCCGTAACATTCAAAAGCACAAGCATCCCGGCTGGAAGCCCCGTATTGTTGGTATCTGGTTCATGATGTTGTTATAAGCCTAGCTTAAGTACCTATCGATCCAAAAATTCGGTTTTCTATGTTGATGGGCAATTGCTATAATATAAATGTGATCTTTTTCAATTGAATATAGAATTTTATATGGAAATTTATGTAAAATGTATTTTCTAATATCTTGAGTTATAGTAGGCCAAGCTGCAGGATATTCAAGTATACGATTTATTGATTTCTTAATTTCTTCTTTAAAAGAATTGCCTGATCCAGGTAATTCAAAATTATAAAAATCAACTGCTTCATTTAGTTCATCTTTAGCAAGCTCATTAAAAATAATCTGCATTAAATTTACTCTCCGAAGATTTCTCTGTAACTTACTCCTTTAATTTTTCCTTCCCGATATGCAATAAGCCGTTTTTCAGCTTCTTCAGTCCAAATTTGGTCAATATTTTTATCTGGTTCATCAAGACTTTCAATTAATCCCTCCAATAAAAGTATTTTTTCTTGGGGTTTTAGTTCCAAAGCTTTTTTCAATAATTCTTTGCTGGCTTCCATACTTGTTACCTCTAAATTATGTGTATTAATGATAGGATAAATTTAATAATATTTTCACTAATTGTAAATACTTATTCTATAGCTTATAACTGCTGCATAAGCGGATGAAAAACTACATGATTTGATAATTTGAAAATGCTATTTCTGATCGCCGTGGATTTCCTAATCCAGGGCGTAGTACTATGGGGCCTCTGCCCCATATGCAAAGA
>CAZTZL010000020.1:0-43828 GCA_964617625.1 uncultured bacterium | reverse complement strand
CCGGCGGTTTGTGGTTTTTCAGGACAGTGTTAACAGTCAATCAGTAGTAAAATGGACTTACAGCGATGACGGATTTTTGTGGTCTGAACCTCAAATCTTGGCAAATGGAACATTCCCGGCTATCGCGGTTTCAAAGGATGACTGGATCTATGTGGTCTGGTCATCGTATGATAAGAATCGTGGAATTTATGGTAAGTATCTTGAGAAAGGGAGTTTGGATTGGCAAGATGGATACTTATTGACAGGTGGCTACCCTTCGGTGGATGCCGTCGAAGAGTATATCCATATTGCATCACAGTCACCTTATGATACAAGTAGAATTTTTATTCAACGCTACGATAAATATCTTTCTTGGGGTGATGGGTGTTATGTTGATGATGATACGCTGATTTCCGAGCGGCCTTCGATTGCCGGTGATATAGAATACAATGGCAATTCAATTCATGTTCTGTGGACCAATTTTTGGGATAAAGGTCAACAATCACACATTGTACACGCCTATTTCGATGAAGATATTGAAATGTGGTATCTGAATGATGTTTTGAAACGGGATACACTTTCTTATTCAAATAATTGTGTTTATCCTTCATTTTCATTACGATATGAACGGGGGTTGGGGGATTTTCTAATTATCGGGTCCAGTCGGTTAAATAATTCTGGCATGGCTTTGACTTATGCCGGATATTATATTGAGGATGAATATATGAACTTTACATATCAAACTTCTTATGAAACAACAGGTCTGTCTTTGCCCAGTGTTGATGATTTAAGTCCTCATTATTATAATTGTGCGATTGTCTGGCAGGACAGCGGGGAGATAATCTACGGACAGACTGATTTCTCTGATATCTACGATGAGTCGATATCGCAAATCAGTGATACAAACGAGCAAAGAAAGATGTATCCGAGTATTTGCTATAAAACGTTCAGAGCCGATACATTTGATGTGGTCTGGACTGAGGGGAACGAGCCGCCTTATACCATCAAGTATTGTCGAAAACCCAAGTGGCCGACTTGGGTTTATATTAAACAGGATACATTAAAAGCAGGGACATATAAGAAAGATTATTATACAGGGTTGTCAGCAATAGGTGGTATTCAGCCTTGTGACTGGAGTGTTTTATCTGGATCATTTCCTCAGGGTATCGAGATGTATGATTATGGTGATTGGTGTGCTATCGCAGGCAAGCCGATGGAATCCGGCCATTTTATCGTTACAGTTTGTGTTACAGACAGTCGTGAAGTCACTCAGTCGGACACCTCCACTTTTGATTTGTTCATTAAAAATACCAACCCCCAATTGGTATCCCCAGATTCAATCTCCGTTGAAACCGGGAGTGATTTGGCCTATTTTGCACAGGCCCAAGATCCGGAAGAAAACGATATTGAATATACTTTTAGTCAATATCCTTCCTGGCTAACGCCGGATGGTCCCAAACTGTCGGGTATGGTTCCATCGAATGCCGAAGATACTTCTTTTGTGGTGATCGTTTCGGATGGGGATATGGCAGATACGATGCAAGTGAAAGTTCATATTCAGGAAGAGTCCGGAATCGTACTGCAAAAAGAGCCTGCATTGCCAGAAAAGTATTCCTTGTCCCAAAATTTTCCAAATCCCTTCAATGCATCTACGACGATTGCCTATGCGCTCCCTCAGCAGTCACTCCTGGATATCTCCGTTTATGATATTAATGGTCAGCTGGTTCAAGTTCTTTTTAAAGGAACAAAAGAGGCCGGAGCGCATGAAATGATCTGGGATGCATCCAATCTGCCTTCGGGCGTTTATTGTATCCGAATGAGAGCTGGCGAGTTTACTCATTATAAAAAATGCACTTTGCTGAAATAATAATGGTATTTGTTTGCAAGGAGGAAAATATATGGACGATAAACAGAAAGAAGAAGCTTTTTTCATGCAGTTGATTCTGACGTTTCAGATGGCGGCATGGCAGCAGATGGGCAAGGTGAAAAATCCGATGACGGATAAAGTTGAGAGAAGTCTGGATCAAGCGCGGTTTTCCATCGACATGTTAGAGGTTATTCGCAAGAAGACACAGGGGAATCTGTCTGAACAGGAGAAGCATTTTCTGGACAGGTCGATCAGCGAACTGCAGTTGAACTTTATCGATGAAGCGGAAAAAGAAAAGAAGGAGAAGGCGCAGAAAGAAGCCGAGAAGAAGACCGGGGAAAAGAAAGAAGAAAAACCGCCGGAAGAAAGTAAAAAAACAGAGGATCAATCGGAAGAAAAAAAGCAGGAAACGAAAGAGGCGTCAGGGAAGAAAACCGAAAAAACCGGAAAAAAACAAACAAAAAAGAAGTAGAGATCTGAACTTTGATAAATTTTCAAGATACTCTTATTCTGGCTTGGACTCAGCTCATCCTTCGGTTATACTCATGATGACAGGGTTCTCGATTATTTTCTTAAAATTTGTCAGAGTTTGATAAAGCGATTTGGTGTTGCGTAATTTAATTCATTGACCCTTTGAAAATCGAAAGTTGGATGTTTTTGAAAAATAAAACATGGATTTCATTTGCGGATGTTCTGGATGTTTGTCAGAAAATAAAAAGAGACGGCTGGCGTTTTTTAGTTCAGAAATTTCATATTGCCGGAATCAAAAGAACACGATCGACATGGAGTCATATTAAGGCAGCCCCAATTCACTGGCAGGATATTCCGGCAGTTCGGGAACGGAGGAACCGGCTTATCACCGGGATGAAGGATATTGAATTTCCCGAATACATTTACCGGAAATATCTGAAAGGCAAGAAACACCTGAAAGTGCTCTCCCCCGGCTGCGGTACCGGATCAATCGAAATGAGGCTGGCTCAATATCCCTGTTTTTCATCGATAGAAGCGTTCGATCTTTCCGAACCCAGAATATTGAATGCTATTCAGACGGCACAAAAGCGAAAAATTCAAAACCTGAATTTTCATGTCAACAATATTTATCAATTTGATTTTGGTGTTTCACAGTATGATTTGATCCTGTTCAACGGATTTTTACATCACATCCGGGATGTGGAAAAAATACTGGTTCAGGTTAGAGAATCATTAAAGCTGGATGGTATGCTTGTGATCCATGAATATGTCGGGCCGAACCGGTTCCAATGGCCGAGGAATCAAATCAAGACTGTCTGCGAGCTGCTGGATCAAATCCCGGAAGATTATAGAAAAATCTGGAAAAGTGAAAGAATAAAGAAAAGACAATACCGGCCCGGCCTGATTCGAATGGTACTTTCCGATCCGTCGGAGGCGGTGGAATCCGAAAATATTTTACCCGTTTTAAACAGGTATTTTAAACCAGTCGAAATCAAAGGACTCGGCGGAAATCTGCTTCATCCGTTGTTTAAAGATATTGCACATAATTTTATTGATACGGATATAGACGAATCGAAACGCATACTCGATTTAATGTTTGCCGCGGAAGATGATTATCTTCAAAAAAATCGGAGTGATTTTGTCTTTGGCCTGTTCGGGAAAAACTGAAATAAACCAAATGGTAATAGTGACGACATGAAAAATATGACACGGATATATTTCTTGATTTCATAATAAATTTGATGTATTTTATTCAGTTAATCACAATTAGTTATGTGGAGGAAATGAATGGATTCTTTAGACAAATCGATCAACCGGAAAATTCAAGCTATTGTCGGGGCAGTGGTTTTTTTAATCGCATTAATCACCTATGCACGGACCGTGGCACCCACTACCTCTTTCTGGGACTGCGGTGAATTTATCGCTTGTTCAAATATTTTAGGTGTCATGCATCCCCCCGGCGCGCCGCTCTATCTGCTAATCGGAAGAATTCTCACCATGCTTCCTTTTTTCAAAGACATCGGGCTGCGCGTCAATATGTTTTCTGTTTTAGTAAGTGCCGGTTCGGTTTTCTTTGCCTATCTGATTATTGTTCAATTGATACGGCGATGGCGCGGTGAAGCGAAAAATTGGGAAGATCGGTTCATCATGTATTTCAGCGGTGCATTTGGCGCACTGGCGTTTGCGTTTACGGACAGTTTCTGGTTCAATGCTGTGGAAGCCGAAGTGTATGCTTTTTCCATGTTTTTTACGGCAGTTGTGGTCTGGCTGGCGCTTTACTGGGGAGAACGGTCGGAAAAAGCAGGAAGCATCGTTCTCATCTTTCTCATCTTTTATCTGTTTGGTCTGGCAACGGGCGTTCATCTATTGAATATTTTGACATATCCATTCGTGCTTTTGGTCGCATTCTTTCACGAAAATAAAACAGTCAGAAATTTGCTGCTGTTGATTTTTGTCCAGGCGATTGTACCGTTTACACTGTACGTCCTCTTTTTTCAATTCGATCCATCGAAAATGTCCTACACAGCCATCAATGAGCATCAGGCCAGGGCATGGAACTTTCTGAAATATTTCGGTGCAATCTGGGTTATCGCCAGTCTCATTTACATGTATCGGAAAGACCGTGGCGCTTTTCGCGCCTGGTGGGTAATTCCGGTACTTGTGTTTATCGGATATTCCACATATATCCTTATTTATGTACGTGCCGGACTGAATCCCCCGATCAACGAGAATGCACCCGCCACACTTCAGGGAATGAATGATTATCTCGGCAGAAAACAGTACGGCAATGAGAGTTTGTTCCTGACCTTCATGCACCGACAGGCGGATTTTTGGCGGTACCAGATTCACTTTATGTACACCCGCTATTTCGGCTGGCAGTTTATCGGGAAGGGAAACCAGTTCGATGAAAATAACCGCATTATTGAAATAATCAGCCTCAGGGGTCTGTACGGCCTTCCCTTTATCGTCGGTTTGTGGGGCGCGGTACATCACTTTTTCCGGGACAAGAAACGCGCTGTGGCAGTTTTAATTTTATTCTTGATCACCGGATACGCCATTATTCTCTATCTGGATCAGAAAGATCCTGAACCGCGTGAAAGGGATTATTCCTATGTGGGTTCTTTTTTTGCATTTGCCCTCTGGATCGGAATAGGGATTGCCGGCATTTTTGAATGGATATCCGATTTGATTAAAAAGCGGCTGGCTCTGAAAAAAATCGTTTTTGCAGTTGTTTCTATCGTTCTTTTGATTGCGGTGCCGGTCAATTTATTTGCCTATAATTTTCAAGACCACGACAGGAGCGGTAATTATATTGCCTATGATTATTCATATAACATTCTGCAGTCGTGTGAACAGGATGGAATCATTTTTACGAATGGTGACAATGATACATTTCCTCTCTGGTTTCTCCAAGAAGTATACGGTGTTCGGAAAGATGTCCATGTGGTTAATTTGTCCCTTTTAAACACACAGTGGTACATCAAACAATTAAGGGATGATGATCCTCCCGTCCCAATGGGATTGACCGACAATGTCATTTCCCGTCTTTATCCGGTCGGATGGAAGACCAAACAATTCCAGATCAGCATCCCGGAAGAGGTAAGAGAAACATTAAAAAAACAACTTAATTCTGATGATGCCGCAGGCTTGTCTGAAAGTCTGACTTTCAAGCTGGAACCAACCTTTCAGGTGGCCGAAGGAGGAGGGCTTCGCGTTCAGGATCTAATGATACTTCGCATTCTGGAAGCAGCAAAGTGGAAGAAGCCGGTCTATTTTGCGGTAACGGTCTCCAGGGACAATATGATTGGTCTGGATGAGTATTTACGTATGGATGGTCTGGCATTTAAGGTACTTCCTTACAAAGTTAAACATATCGAACCGGATACTCTTCGACGGAATCTTTTAGAAAAGTATCAATACCGCGGTCTGAATGATCCGAAAGTTTATTTTAACCGGAGTACGATTGCCCTGTTGCAGAACTACCGTTCGGCTTATCGGGAACTGGCCAGATATTACCTTTTAAATGGAAAGAATGAGGATGCTTCTTTTGTCCTGGATGAGATGTCGCGATTAATTCCGCCGAGCCATATCCCCTATTCGAGTGAGCAGACGGCCCTGATCGTCGCTGACCTCTACCGAAGACTCGGTCGTGACAAAGATGTGGACGAACAATTTAAATACATATTGCCGGGAACCCAGGTCAGTCGGGATGAAAGAATCTGGCTTGCGGGATACTACGGGCAGTTTCTCAATAAATGGGACCGGGCCGAAGAAATTCTTATGGAGTTGATTAATCAAAATAAAGATGATGTTCAAGCCTATTCGGAGCTGTTCCGGGTGTACCAGATGTCCGAACAATACGAGAAAGGAGTCCATCTGCTTGAGAACTGGCTTCTCCGTCATCCGGAAGATACCAACGCACAGCAGCAGCTGGAACAATTAAAACAATTGGCAGGAAGAGATTCACTGGCAAGAGGAGAAAATAAAGAAAAATAAAAAATAAAGCTTATTATATTATAACGGGAGCTCCGGATTGAACAAGCGGATTCCAAAGATTGTTGTTGTTATCCCACATTGGAACGGCGAAGAGATTCTTCGCCGTTGCCTTCTTTCATTGCAAAAAAGCCGGTATCGGAATTTTCAGATTCTGATTGTCGATAACGGGTCCACAGACAACAGTGTCGAAATGGTGAAGGCTGAATTTCCGGATATCCATCTTGTCAGAAGTCCAGTTAATTTGGGATTTGCAGCAGGATGCAATCTCGGAATCCGTTCTTCGAAAAGTCCTTACGTGCTTCTACTCAATAACGATACGGAAGTAGACTCGAATTGGCTGGGTCCGCTCATTCAGGCGGCTGAATCTGATCCACGAATCGCGGCTGTTCAACCCAAAATGCTTTCGATTTATAACCGCAGGCGTTTCGATTACTGCGGGGCGGCGGGCGGCGAGATCGATATTTTCGGTTATCCTTTTGCATGGGGACGTCTTTTCAATACCATGGAACTGGATGAGGGCCAATATAATCAGAAGAGAGATATCTTCTGGTCAACCGGAGCCGCGACGCTTTTCAACCGTTCCGTTCTTGAAAAAACCGGTCTGTTCGATGAAACCTTTTTCGCTCACATGGAAGAGATCGATCTGAACTGGCGGATTCAATGGGCCGGCTACCGGATCGTCTTTGAACCTGCTTCTAAGGTGTACCACCAGACGGGTGGTACTTTAAATGAACAACAGCTAAAAAAAATGTTGCTCAATCATCGGAACAATCTTCTGATGCTGCTGCGGAATCATACGTGGGTTACCTTGTTGTGGCTTTTTCCGATTCGTCTTTTTCTTGAGATAATTACACTGGTTTTTTCATTCATTACCGGACAGTGGAAACGTTGTCTGGCTATTGTGATCGGTTTTTTGGGTGTCATTAAAAACTGGAATATCATTGTTCTGGGAAGAAAGCGGGTGTCGAAGATTAGAAATGTTTCCGAGGGCGAATTGTTGCATCGCATGTACCGCGGCAGTGTGGCGCTAGCCTATTTTCTTCGGGGGGTGCAGAGTGTTCGTCAACTTAAAGGTTATCCTGCAAGAATAGTGGAGAATGAGTGATTAGAAAGATTGTCATTCAGAGCTTGAAGATCGCGATCAGTGCTTTTCTAATTGGATTTCTGCTGCACAGGATCGGTATTGAAAAGGTAGTGGCCCATCTTTCTACTGCGAATTTGGGATGGTTAATCGTGACCATTATGCTTTTTGGTTCCAGCCATATTTTGGGAAGTTTCCAGTGGTGGATTCTTCTCAGATCGGAGCGTATTGCCATTGCCTGGAAGCAATCCCTTTCATTTTATTTTGTCGGGTTGTTCTTTAATAATTTTTTTATCAGCGCGATGGGCGGAGATTTTTTCCGAATGTATGATATCAGAAGGTATGCCAAAAACGGTCCGGCGGCTGTTTCAACGGTTTTTCTCGATCGGTTCATGGGATTGTTTGTCATGTCCGGCATGGCTATTCTTGCAGCCCCGTTTGTTATTTTGAAGCTGGATGTAAAGATGGAGTTTTTAATTCCGTGTGCTGTCCTGATTCTTATGTGGATATTTATCGGATTTTTCTTTTTTCATAAACCGTTTGCCCGGCCTTTTGCCTGGATAATGGAAAGGCTGATCCCCGGTAATATTGTCGTAAAGATCCGGGAGGTCTACCGTAAAATTCACGATTTCGGACGGCAGAAAAAATTGTTTTTCTCTGTGATCGTCATTTCCATAATTGTTCAGAGTGCAAGAATAATGACACACTATCTGTTGGCTCTTTCACTGGGGATTTCCATTTCGCCGGTTTATTTCTTTCTCATTATCCCGGTAGTGGCCATTGTATCCAGCCTGCCGGTCAGCATCGGTGGAATTGGCCTTCGTGAACAGACCGGAGTGGTTCTGTTCGGGATAATCGGAATGACGACATTACAATCCTTTTCGGTTGAGTTTTTGGCCTATCTGGTGGCCATTGTATCGAGCCTTCCCGGAGGCATAATATTCATGATTCGAAAAAGAATCGGGCCGCAACGAATCGATGCATCAGAGTGTGTCTCTGAAAATCAAGGAGTATCGTCATGAAAATAGTGAGAGTTTTTATTCCCATTTATCTGATCTTTTTTCTTTTATCGTGTACATCGAAACCCACTGGATGGTGGCAGGAAGGCAAGATCGGAGTAATGGCGGATTCCACGGATTGGGAGGCTTTACAGGGACCGCTCAGAAATTCAATTGAACATGTGATCAGGACACCTCAGCCGGAAAAATCATTTGCACTTGTTCATGTCTCCGATCAGGATTTTGAACGATACAGTGAATTCCGTTATCTCATCATAGCTGCAACACTCAATTCAGAGGGTAAAATCGGACAGATCGTACAGGATTTGCTTGTTCAGTCCAATGTCCGGTCCGGTATTGAAACGGGGGAATATTTTTTATTTACGCAAAAGAACCAATGGGCCAGAAATCAGATTCTGGTCATTCTTGTCGGAAGAGATATTCAAACGCTCAGAAGGCAAATCGAATCGAACGGGCAGATGCTCTATGCAATTTTTGATACGGATTTTAAGCGGCGCACCGAAAAGGAGATGTTCGGTCGAAAAGAAGAGAAAAAACTTGAGAAACATTTATTCGACCTTTATGGATGGACGCTGAGGATACAGCACGACTACCATCTGATGGATGAGGTTTCGGAGGATGGATATGTCTGGCTTCGGCGGTTATATCCCGAGCGATGGATTTTTATTCACTGGATCGAAAAAGGCGATACCTTGATGCTAAATACGGGCTGGGTGGTTCAGGAACGTAACCGTCTCGAAAAATCGTACATGGAAGGAGAAGAGGTTTCTGAACATTACTTGGTATCTTTCCGATCGAAATTTTTAGGAAGGGATGCTATTGTCACGACCGGACTTTGGGAGCAGAAAGAAAAAGTGGTAGGCGGACCTTTTAAAAATTACACGTTTTATGATTCGCTTTCGGGTCGTTTGTATATGATCGATCTGGCTGTTTTTGCTCCCGAATATTCAGACCAAAAACTGCCATTTCTGAAACGAATGGATATTATGGCGCACACATTTCGAACGGTTTACGATCCCGTCGGAGACAAATAAATTCCGTAATGAAATGCTTGTCAAATTCTCGGATTGATTAAAACAGGAGTTGAATGCATGGATAAAAAATTAAACTCAATCAAATTAAAAGTAGCCGTTCTCATGGGCAGTTCATCCGATGAAGAGGTCATGAAATCCTGTATTCATGGATTGGATTATTTCGGAATTCCCCACGAAGTGCATATTATGTCGGCCCATCGTACACCGGAAGCCGTGGATCAGTTTGCTCTTCAGGCGGAAAAAAACGGATTCGGTGTCATTATCGCCGGAGCCGGTATGGCGGCTCATTTACCTGGAGTGGTGGCTTCCCGGACTGTTCTTCCTGTGATCGGTGTTCCTCTGGAAGGATCGGCCCTGGGCGGGCAGGATGCGCTTTATTCCATGGTTCAGATGCCGGCTGGAATTCCTGTTGCTACCGTTGCTATCGGAAAGGCAGGAGCCAGAAATGCGGCGGTTCTGGCCGCAGAAATTTTGGCCCTCAGGGATTGTGAGATCAGGCAAAAGCTGTTGATTTTCCGGGAAAAAGGGAGTAAGTTATAGTAAAGATTCTATGTCCGATCGTGTTTGCAATTAAGATTTCCGGCAGTAGAAAATATACACAGATGGAAAGTCGAAAAAGCAAGAATAAACAATAATGAATGTTGATGTCCGATTTTCGAAAGGGATAAAAAGTTACAGTTCGAAAATCAGAATTGGCTGTTGATAATTCTTAAAGCAAGAATTCAATTTATCACTAAAAAAGGTGGAATAATCATTTTTATGGATTCGAAAGATAAGATTCTGATTATTGTCCCGACATATAACGAAGCCGGGAATATTAAAAAAATCATTCCTCAGATTTTGGCACAAAATTCCAATATCGAAATCCTTGTTGTCGATGACAATTCTCCGGACGGAACCGCAGACGCTGTCAAGGAAATGGAGGGACAAGATCATCGTATCCATCTACTTCAACGGCCTGTGAAGATGGGTTTAGGCACAGCCTATGTGGAAGGATTTCGGTTTGCCTTGAAAAATGAGTACGAGTTTGTTTTTGAAATGGATGCGGATCTCTCTCACGATCCAAAAACGATTCATCTGTTTTTGGATGCAATCCGGGAGAGCGATCTTGTGGTTGGCTCAAGGTATATGCAGGGCGTGAATGTGGTTAACTGGCCGATTCGCAGGTTGTTGCTTTCGTGGTTCGCCAATCTTTACACGCGAATCGTAACCGGCCTGCCGATTCACGATGCAACAAGCGGATATAAGTGTTTCAGAAGAAATGTACTTGAAGCCATCGATTTAAACCGAATTCATTCCGACGGATATGCCTTCCAGATCGAAATGGATTTTAAAGCATGGAAAAAAGGATTTCGGCTTTCCGAAATCCCGATTGTTTTTCTAGGGCGGAATGTCGGTGTTTCCAAAATGAGCCCGGGAATTATCCGTGAAGCGGCATGGATTGTCTGGAAGCTACGGCTTTTAAGTCTGGTTGGGAAATTATAATTCATGATTGCACTCTCCGTCATTATTGTCAGTTATAATGTCAAGTCCTATCTTGAACAGGCGCTTCATTCGATCTTCAAAGCGCTGGATTCGACAAACACAGAGGTGTTTGTCGTGGACAATGGTTCCGGAGACGGAAGTGCAGCTCTTGTGAAAAGGAAATTTCCACGGGTGCGACTCATTCAAAATCATGAAAATGTCGGATTTGCCAGAGCCAATAATCAGGCCTTGAAAATAGCAAAAGGAAATGTGGTCTGCCTTGTTAATCCCGATACTCTTGTGCGTGAGGACACTTTTAGCGCCTGTCTAAGTTATCTGAATAAACATCCGAAAGTGGGTATGGTCGGATGCAAAATTCTGAATCCGGACGGTTCCCTTCAGCTTTCCTGCCGGCGGAGCTTTCCCACACCCTGGGTGGCCTTTACGAAAGTTGTCGGATTGAGTTCCCTGTTCCCGAGAAGCCGGCTTTTTGGCCGGTATAATTTGACATTCCTGAATCCGGATGAAACCGCAGAGGTCGAGGCGATTTCCGGATCTTTTATGATGGTTCGCAGGGAGACTATGGATCAGGTGGGTTTTTTGGATGAACGGTTTTTTATGTACGGAGAAGATCTGGATTGGTGTTATCGGATCTGGCAGAGCAAATGGAAAATTGTCTATTTTCCAGGAACACAGATTATCCATTACAAGGGCCGAAGTGCAGAAGAGGCTCCGTTCGACAATCTGAGGGTATTTTACAATGCCATGCGTTTATTTGTGCAAAAGCATTTTCGAAAAGGATGGATTTTTCTTCCTAAGTGGTTTCTGATGTTGGGAATTTGGCTCCGGGGCGGGCTCTCATTCCTTTTCCGCCTGTTCCGCCAATTGACTGTGCCGCTTGTGGACGTGGTTTTCATCCAGGCCGCCCTTGTTCTGGCGATCTTCATTCGTTTCGGTGGATTTTCCTACTGGCCACGTTACAGGATTGTGAACGTCGTTTATACACTCATCTGGATTGGCTGTCTTTTTTTGATGGGATTGTATAAAAAGGGGAGCTACAGTTCGTCCAAAGCGATAGGGGGGGGCATTCTGGGGCTAGTTCTGAATACCTCTTTCACATTTTTTTATCCGCAGTATGCGTTTTCCCGTCGGGTAATGCTGGTCATGGGAGGCCTGATCATCGTCTTTCTTGCCGCCTGGCGTTTGGCAGTCAGATTGTTTTCGAGAAGCAAACGCATTTCTTATTTAGGAACGATTGGCAAGACACTCGGACGGCGAAGAACACTTATCGTCGGCACAGGACGGGCCGGAGAACAGATACTGAATCATATTAAAAGCCGAATTGATACAGGATATGAAATTGTGGGTTTTTTGGGATTGACTGAGAAAGATCTCCTCTATTCTCTAAAGGGGAAAGTGCCCATTCTCGGAACAATGAAGGAGTTGGAGCGGGTTGCTGTTGCTCATAAAATTCAGTCTGTGATATTTTCACACGAAGCCTCCAATTATGAAAGCATTCTGTCCGCTGTTGCCAGAGGAAAAGAACTGCATCTCGATTTTAAAATGGTCCCCGGTGATATGGATGTGATTATCGGCCAATCTTCGATTGACATGATCGAAGATATTCCTCTGATCGATATAGATTATAGACTCTTTTCTATTCCGAACCAGATGCTGAAACGGAGTGTGGATTTGATCGTCAGTATATTTATTGTTTTTTTATTTATCCCCGTTCTGTTGTTTCTGTGGCTGCATCCGTCGTTTCAATTTCGAAAGATTATTATTGCTGACGGCCATCAGGGTTCTATTCCCGTATGGGAGCTGAGAAAAAAGGACAGGAAGGTGTCTGGTTGGCCCGGCACAGTCCCTTTATGGATTGAAATATTAAAAGGAAGATTGAGTATTGTCGGTACAGAAATTAAACCTTTTGATGAGTCCCGAAATGGCTACGGCTTCAAACCTGGATTAACAGGTCTGGTTCAATTGAATCGATCGAAAGATTTAACGGAAAAAGAAAAAGAGAGATATCGCATCTACTATTTAAGAAATTATTCAGTCCTTCTTGATATTGAAGTTATGATACGGAGTTTGTTCAGATGATTGTAATGAATCAAAAAATTGATGAGAGGATTATTTATGGGTGAGCGCATTCTCGATTTCGAAAAACCCATTGTCGAACTCGAACGAAAGATCATCGAAATGAAGGCGTACGCCGAAAACGAGAATGTCGAGTTGGCAGATGAAATCGGTCGGTTGGAAAACCGGCTGCAAAAATTGATGAATGAAACTTATTCCAAGCTGACACGATGGCAGCGTTATCAGCTGGCCAAACATCAGGAAAGGCCATATACCCTGGATTATATCGATCGCCTTTTTTCCGACTTTGTGGAACTTCATGGGGACCGGCTTTTCGGAGACGATCCTGCGCTGGTTGCCGGTCTGGCCAGTCTTGACGGAAATCCTGTGATGGTCATGGGTCAGCAGAAAGGCAGAACTACCAAAGAGAAGTTGTATCGAAATTTCGGCATGATGAATCCGGAGGGATACCGGAAGGCAATCCGCCTAATGAAAATGGCGGTCAAGTTTAATCGTCCGGTGATTGTTTTTGTGGACACACCGGGAGCGTATCCAGGTCTCGGCGCCGAGGAGAGGGGGCAGGGAGAGGCGATCGCAAGGAATTTGTTTGAAATGACCCGGTTGACCGTTCCAATTGTGGTCGTTATTATTGGCGAAGGTGCATCCGGAGGAGCACTCGGTATTGGTCTGGGAGACAGGATTCTGATGATGGAAAATGCCTGGTACTCCGTTATTTCTCCCGAGGGATGTGCCGCGATTCTTTGGCGGGACAGTGGCAAGGCCAGTCAGGCTGCAGAAGTGCTGAAGCTTGCTGCTCCGGATCTTCTCGAATTGAAAGTCATTGATGAGATTATTCCCGAGCCCCTGGGGGGAGCCCACCGCAATGTGGATGAAGCTGCGAAAATTATAAAAGAGCGGATTGTGAAACATCTTGGTGAATTGTCTGTCATTCCAAGAGAAATGCTTATTGATAAGCGGATTGAAAAGTATGGGAAAATGGGATACTATAAGGAATAGCGGAGCAGGGGAAAAAGATTTCTGTTATTTTGTTCGGGTTCGTTTTGCCGATACGGATCCGATGGGAGTCGTCTATCATGCCAGATACCTGGAGTGGTTCGAAGCTGCTAGGACCGAACTCATACGTCATAAAGGTATTTCCTATAAAGAAATCGAAGAGAAAGGATTGTCTTTGCCTGTGATCGAGGCATTTTGCCGATATCGCCACTCTGTAACTTATGATGAATTGATACGGATAGAAACACGGCTCACTGATCTGGATCGACTGAAACTGCGGATGGAATATCAGGTGTATGGTGAGCAGAAACCAACACTCCGGGTGGAAGGTTACACACTTCATTGTTTTACAAATCAGCAAAGCAAGCCGGTCCGAGCGCCAAAATCTTTGATTCAGTTTTTTGAAAAAATCCAGTTTGGTGAACCGTTCAATTTAAAAGGAGGAGAGGATGTTAAAGAAAGAGCTTCTTGATATATTGGCCTGTCCCAAATGCAAGGGAGATCTGGAATATGATACAAAAAACCAGAAATTGGTCTGTCATGCATGCCGATTAAAATATGATATAAAAGACGATATCCCGATTATGCTGATCGATGAAGCGAAGAGTTTTTGACTGAATATGAGTGTTCAATCACCGATAATGGATAATGATTTTCGATTTTAGAAGGAATGGTGAAAATATTTGAATCTGGAGATCATAGATATATTGATTGTTTGTAAATCATTAGTCGATTTTATTGGAGGTTCAAAATGTCAAAGCCCACCATGACCATGAATGCGTTTGTCATAGCGATCAAACAGTTTGATGAGGCGGCAAAGATTCTCAAACTGACGGAGAATCAAGTCGCAATGATTAAAGAACCTCGCCGCATGACAGAGGTGAGTCTCCCGGTGCGTATGGATGATGGCTCGATTCGTATTTTTAAGGGATATCGATGTCAGCATTCCATTGCGCGCGGACCAGCCAAGGGAGGTATTCGATTTCATCCCAATGTCACTGCGGATGAAGTCAGGGCTCTGGCTTTTTGGATGACCTATAAATGTGCCGTGGTTGGTGTACCATTTGGAGGAGGTAAGGGAGGAGTGGTTGTGGATCCCCGTGAATTAAGCACGAATGAACTGGAACGGTTGGCGCGGCGTTACATAGCCGAGATGGCCGATCTTTTCGGACCGGATATGGACGTGCCGGCACCCGATGTGGGTACCAATGCCCAGATTATGGCCTGGATGATGGACACGTATTCCATGCACTATAAAAATTTCTTACCAGCCGCAATTACGGGCAAGCCGCTCAATCTTTGCGGCTCGGAAGGAAGGAAAAAATCAACTTCACAGGGATTGGTGTATTGTGTCAGAGAAATGATTCAACATGAACACGTCGGAAAAGATCTAAAAAATGCAAAAGTAGCCATTCAGGGGTTCGGGAATGTCGGTTCGTATGCGGGTGAGATTTTAAACCGGATGGGAGCCAGTATTGTGGCTATTTCCGATGCAGACGGGGGATTTTACAATGAAAAAGGGATAAATATGAAAACGGCTCTCGAATATGTGGAGAAAAGCCCAACCAAAACACTGAAAGATTTTGAAAAAGTCTGCAAAGTCGGGAAGTACGATGACCAGATGAAAGTGCTTGAAGAAGAAGTCGATATTCTAATTCCTGCCGCACTGGAGGCCCAGATTACACAGGAGAATGCAGATCGGATCAAGGCCAAGGTGATCGCCGAAGGGGCCAACGGTCCGACTACGCCTGAAGCAGATGAAATCCTTTATCAAAAGGGAGTTCATATCATCCCGGATATTTTAGCCAATGCAGGTGGTGTAACCGTATCTTATCTCGAATGGGTCCAAAATCGAATGGGATATTACTGGGATGAAGAAACTGTAAACCGGGATTTGGAGAGAATCATGGTGAAAGCATTTCATGATGTTATGTCCACAGCCAAGGAATATCGCGTTAAAATGCGGACGGCTGCATTTATCGTGGCCATCGAACGTGTCAGATCGGTTGCTGAAATTCGGGGTCTTTATGCGTAAATAAAACGATGATCATATCTGATTGAGAATAATTCTTGACTATGAATATTTTAATATATAAATTGCCATTATATAGAATATATATTTGCATGTTCAATTAATATATTATAGAAAAATAAGGAAAACTGTATGACTTATGACCCGAAACAATTATTGAAAAACCGGTTAGAGCATTTGCATTACGAACGCTTGGTGAAAGTGGATCATCCCAAGTTAATTGAATTTGTCGCTGAATTTATCGAATTGTGCAATCCGGATGATATTTATGTCTGTACGGATGACCCCAAGGACATTCAATATATTCGTGAGACAGCTATTCAGAAAAATGAGGAAATCAATCTTGCCATAGAAGGGCATACACTTCATTTCGACGGTTTTTATGACCAGGCAAGAGACAAAGAACACACCAAATTTTTACTTCCCAAAGGAGTCGATCTGGGTTCCAATATCAATGCGATTGACAAAGAGGAGGGAGTCAAAGAAATTTATGGCATTTTAAAAGACATCATGAAGGGCCATACGATGTATGTTCGTTTTTTCTGTTTGGGCCCGACCCGGTCTCCGTTTTCTGTGCTGGGTTGTCAATTAACCGATTCCGCTTATGTGGCACACAGTCTGGACATTCTTTACAGACAGGGATATGAGGAATTCAAACGGCTCGGAGCGAAGGCCAATTTCTTCCGGGTGATTCACAGCCAGGGGGAGCTTGAGGCCAATGTGAGCAAGCATGTGGATCAGCGCCGGGTTTATATTGACACCGAGGAGGCGATTGTTTACAGCACCAATACGCAGTACGGCGGTAATACGCTCGGCTTGAAAAAACTTTCCATGCGTTTGGCGATACACAGAGCCTCAAAAGAGGGATGGCTTTGCGAACATATGCTGGTTATGGGGGTGCATGGTCCCGAAGGCCGTGTGAGTTATTTTACCGGAGCCTTTCCTTCGCTTTGCGGGAAAACTTCCACTTCCATGATGACAGGTGAAACCATTGTCGGAGATGATATAGCCTACCTTCGAATCATCGATGATAAAGTGAGAGCCGTGAATGTGGAGAAGGGAATGTTCGGGATTATTATGGGGATCAATTCGAAGGACGATCCCATTCTATGGAAAACCCTACACCGTCCGAATGAAATCATTTTTTCAAATGTTTTGATGATGAAAGATAAATCGGTTTATTGGATCGATAAAGACGGTGAAATGCCTGAGAAAGGGATCAACTATTCGGGAGAGTGGTGGCCTGGTAAAAAGGATGATAAAGGGAATGAAATTTTCCCATCCCATAAAAATGCCCGGTTTACACTTAAACTTGAAGATCTGGAAAATATCGATCCGAAAACCGAGGATCCTCAAGGTGTTGAGGTCCGCGGCATCATTTACGGCGGGCGGGATTCGAATACCTGGGTGCCTGTCAGGGAATCTTTTGACTGGACGCACGGGATTTGTTTGATTGCCGCTTCCCTTGAGTCCGAAACCACAGCGGCCACGCTTGGAAAGGAAGGGATTCCGAAATTTAACCCCATGTCCAATCTCGATTTTGTTTCTGTTCCACTTGGAACTTATATCCGAAACAATCTGGATTTTGCGATGAGCGGCAGCAATCCGCCGAAGATTTTCGGTGTCAATTACTTTCTAAAGGATCAAAACGGTCAGTTTTTAAACGAACGGGAAGACAAAGCCGTCTGGTTGAAATGGATGGAGCTTTGCACGCACAAAGAGGTTGAGACCATTGAAACCCCCGTGGGGAAAATACCCAGATACGACGATTTGAAAAAATTATTTCACGATGTTTTAGGAAAAGAATATTCCGAAAAGGCGTATACGCAACAATTCTCAATCAGGGTGGATGCCTTTTTGAAAAAGGTCAGCCGTATTCTCGATATTTACCGGAAGAATATCCCTAATACTCCAGGTCTGTTTTTTGAAACGGTAGAGGCGGAAATTCAGAGATTAAATTCTGCCAGGGAACGGTTTGGAGATGTGATCGCACCTGAAAAGTTTTTTTGAAATAAAATGATAAATTTGTTGTTATGTCATAATTGGGACTAAACTAATAGAATCGATTAAGATAATCGGCAGGGAAAAATTTTTGTTACCGATTTTTTATAAACAGTAATACTTATAGAATAGTTTTTTGTAAAATCATAAATTAATGTTTGCATCTGTCACGATATTTCATTATCGTTATTCAAATACGCACAGGAGGTATTTTGGCTAATATTTTAGTTGCCGATGATGAGGTTTCCATTCGCAAACTCCTTAGTCGCATCGTAGAGAGTATGGAGCACACACCTGTGGAAGCTTCCAACGGAAAAGAAGCGTTTGAAAAATTTAAGGAAGAATCCATCGATCTGTCTATCGTGGATTTAAATATGCCCCAATTGGATGGACTGGGATATTTAAAAGCTGTCAAGGAACTTGATCCGAAAGCGGTAGTCATTGTCGTGACTGGATTCCCGTCGGCCGAGACTATCATTGAGACCATCGAAGACGATGGATTTACATATATTGCGAAACCAATTCATGTTGAACAGATCAAGGACCTGATCGAGCGAGGTCTGGTATCCAGAGAAACCCGTTTGAATGAAAAATAGAATTGGAAAGAATTATATTTTCTATTGTCACTCGTGAATGATTTATATGATACTTGTGATCTGTCTAAATCCTGCCTTGCAACGAACTCTATGGTTTAACAAATTCAATCCCGGCGACGTCAATCGCGCTTCGGGAAAAGTGCTATCTGCTGGAGGAAAGGGAGTCAATGTTGCTCGAATCATTACTCAACTTGGAGAAAATGCAACCTTGCTGACCGTGCTGGGAGGGTATACCGGAGAACTTATTAAAAAATATCTTAAGCAGGATCGGATTTCCTATGAGGCTGTCGATGTGAATAGCGAAACAAGAAATTGTATGACCATTCTCAACAATTATCCCAATCAACAAACAGAAGTGGTTGAAGAAGGAGACCCGATTACCAAGTCGGAAAGCAATGCTGTTATCCGGAAATTTCAGAAATTATTGAAAAAAAACCGTTTCCTTGTGATTTCCGGGACGACATTACCCGGCTTCCCAAAAACGATCTATCAAAAGTTTGTCCGGATGGCCAAACAGGACGGTGTGGAGACTTTGGTCGATGCGGCAGGAGATTTGCTAAAGAAATCGCTTCGAGCAAATCCATATCTTGTCAAACCCAACTGGAAGGAAATGGCAACGCTGATTAATAAGGAGATTAAAGGTACGCAATCCATGAAAGCATCCATGAAGAAAGTTCATCGGGAAGGCGCAGACACGGTCATTGTGACGACAGAATCCTCTTCGGCTCTTCTTTATCATGTAGACCGGTTTTATCGTGTTGATCCTCCTAAAGTAAATGTGGTTAATTCCATCGGTTCCGGAGATGGGGTGGCCGCGGGATTCAGTGTCGGAATGGCACGTGGATTATCTATGATCGAATCGGTTCGATTGGGGATTGCCTGCGGCACGGCCAATTGTAAAACACCGATTGCAGGCACCGTTCATCCGAAAGATGTTGAGGAACTGATCCGGAAAGTTCGGATTGAACCGCTTTAATTCAATTGCAATCAATTGTTCGAAAATCGGGTATCCATATTCGTTATTGGTAAATGGTATTTAGTATATAGTATTGAGTATATAGTATGTAGTATATTAACGGATATAGACTTCATAATAATTGGCTTTTTTTGCTGGTTTTAATTAAAGTGCTGTAATGATTTATTTTTCGAACATCTTTAAAATCAAACTCTGATGACCGGCTCTCAAAAAAGTTTTTTCTATGCCGGTATGGCCACATTATGCTGGTCCACAGTCGCTTCTGCTTTTAAACTCACGCTTGGCATTCTGCAGAATGATGTATTTACCATGCTTTTCTATTCGGTTTTGTTTTCTCTGATTGTTCTATTTTTAACTGTTCTTTTTCAGGGAAAGGGAAGAGAAATTTTCAATGTTTCGGCGAAGGGAATCGTCTCTTCCATGTTTTTAGGGTTGATTAACCCGTTTCTCTATTATATCATTTTGTTTAAATCCTATTCTCTTCTGCCGGGGCGGGAAGCCCAACCTTTGAACTACACCTGGCCCGTTATACTGACTCTGCTTTCTGTGCCCCTATTGCGCCAAAAATTAAAGTGGACGCATTTACTTGGTATTTTAATCAGTTTTGGCGGAGTGCTGATCATCGTCATGAGAGGTCAAGTTAGAAATATGAACCTGGCTCATTGGCCCGGGATTTTCCTGGCTCTGGGCAGCGCGTTTGTCTGGGCCCTTTATTGGATATTGAATTTAAAGGATGAAAGAGAGGCCACAATCAAATTGTTACTAAATTTTTGTTTTGGATTTTTCTATATTACGGTCACTCTTTACCTGACAGAGGGGATCGTTCTGCCTTCCTGGAAGAGTTTAGTGGGAACATTATGGATTGGTTTTTTCGAAATGGGACTGACTTTTATTTTTTGGATGAAAGCGCTGGAATATGCTGAATCGACATCGATTGTAAGCAACGTTGTGTACTTAAGTCCGTTTATTTCTCTCATCTTTTTAAAGTTTATTATAAGAGAGCAGTTGTATTTTTCATCCATTTTTGGGCTCTTCCTTATTATAGCAGGAATATTGGTACAGATTTCAAAGCCGAAGAATGTATTCTCAAAATCATCGTTTTACGAATATAAATGAGATTTATTTTTTTATCTTTTTAGGCGGGAAAAACCTTTTCGAAGAAAATTATTCTTGACATAAAACGATTAATAGTGTAAATTAATCGTTAATTTAATTTACAGTTCTCTTAGAGTATGAGGAGGAAAATCAGGATGAAACGAAAAATATTATGGCTTATTGGAATTACGGCCGTTCTTTTAATGGTTTTTGTGGTTTTTACAGGCTGTCAAAATACGGCTGTCACTTCAGCAAAGGTGTACATGCAACAAAACAATTACGATAAAGCCATTGAACAGTGTAAAATTGCCATTGACCAGAATCCAAAGGATGCTGAAGCCTATTTTGTTTTGGGAAAAGCATATGGAACAAAAGGGTTGTACTATGAAATGAAAGATGCATTTGATAACTCTCTTGCCATTTCAAATGTAAGGGCTTTTGATATTAATGCCTTGAAAGACAGATATTGGCGTGAAATTTTCAACAGCGGTGTTTCCAGTTACAGACGGGATAAACTTGACGATGCAGTTGCGAAATTTATTCTCGCCATCAAACTTATTCCGGATAGCATAAGCGCGTATAAAAATCTGGGAATTACATACAGCCAAATGGGCAAGGATTCTCTGGCAGTAGAAACGTATTTGGAAGCGATAAAAATTGCTCCCCAGGATTTAAAGCTGAAAACCATTCTTGGAGCGCTCTATTATAAAAATGCCGAATATGAAAAATCCATCGATGTCCTAAAAAAGGTTGTCGAGGCAGCGGATCCGAATTCCAAGGAGTATGCTGACGCGATGATTAGCATGGCATTTTCCTATGATTTCCTTGGTGAATCGGAAAAAGCGAAGGAAACCTATCTTGTTGCTTTGAGCAAGGTGCCGAACAATAAAGATATTGTCTTTAATCTTGGACGTCTCAATTTTATGCAGAAGAATTATGAGGATGCCATCGAAAATTTCCAAAAAGTATTGGAGATAGATCCTGAGGATTTTGAATCTTATTTAAACATTGGCAATGCTTATCTCCAGCTGGAAAAATTCGAAGAATCGATTCCTTTTTATCAAAAAGCAGTCGAATTGAAACCGGACAATGCGAATGCCTGGAACAATCTCGGCGTTGCTTATGTTCGAGCAGGGAATACTGTGAAAGGGAAAGAAGCGTTTGACAAGGCGGAATCTCTTCGCGGTGAATAAAAGTTAGTTAATAGAGAATTGATAAGTAAAAAGCCGAGAGCGATATTCTCGGCTTTTTTTATTTATTAAAATTTGAATACCTACAATTTATTGTGATATTACATACGGATCAAACTGATCCTTAAAAATAACTTCGGATATTATTTCCTTGAGTTTTTGTATTTCAAAGGGTTTGGTTAAATAGGGAACGTTGATGCTTTTAAAGAATTTAATTGTTTTTATATTAACAGTATCTCCGGTTATAAAAACAAGTCGCTTGATCAAAGCCTGTTTTTTATTTGCAATCTCATGATAAAATTTCTCACCGCTCATCTGCGGCATTTTGAAGTCTGACAGAATAACATCGTATTCTACTTCATCCATTTTTTTAAGAGCGGCTTCGCAATTGGTTACCCAATCCACCTTAAATCCCCAACTTTTAACCACGCGTTGTATTAAATACCCCATGATTTCTTCGTCATCGACAGCGAGCACTCTAAGATTTTGAAAATGATCAGTTCTTTTAAGTTTAGAGTCGAATATTTCCAAAGTCCCCTTTTCCCCTTGCTTATTCTTCATAGCAATATTTCCTTTTCAGGCGAATGATATTATGATGCAGTTACCTCTTCGATATTCAGGCAATTGTCAGAGGCAGTCCCCGAATAATTATATTCTTCTTCCGGCTGATTCATTTTAGTGATATATTTTGTAAAAAATGAGACAGCCTGTTCCCAGTTAGTTTGGAATAGGGTTTTATTCATAATTGCTATTCCAAGATCTGTCGCTTCAATAAATTTATTTTTCCCCTGCTGCGATGTTAAAAGGATGACGGGTTTGTGAGGTGCATAGTGATCTATTTTATTCAGAAGTTTCCATTTGTCACTTTCCAAACAAGTCTCGTCGATCACAAGAAGATTGTAGGTCCCTGTCTTTGTATGCTGGCAAAATTCATCCTCACAATGATAAAATGTAATGTAAAAATTCTCTTCTTCCAGGGGTTTATAGATAGTTTTTTCATCCACTTTTTGTCCAAGTACTAATATTTTAAACTTATTCTCTTTTTTCTCTTCCCTCTTGATTGCTTGGACGAGTTCAGAAATAGAAAAGGGTTTTATCAGTTTTGGATAACAAATGATTTCTTTTGTTTTAAATTTTTCGTCTTCAAAATCGTAGGCAGATATCAGGATGACGTTGACTTTGGGATACTGTATATGAAGCTTGGAAGCCAGAGTATATCCATCCATGGGAGCCATTCGAATATCGGATACGACAAAATCGCATGGAGAATTTTGCATAATATCCAATGCTTCGTGGCCGTTTAACGCTTCCATCACATCATATTTATATCGCTTTAAACCAATGGAAAGCGTCTTTAAAATATTTATCTCATCATCAACGATGAGGACCTTTGCCATTTGAATCCTCTTATGATTGGATTTTTCCACTATTTATTTTAACAAATAATATGCCAAAAAGGGGGAGGAATATAGGGCCGATTAAACTATTGATTTATAAAGGATAATGCCGAATTCAAAATATTAAATTATCGTAACAATATTTACCTAATTCGAAGAATGCTTTCATATTGGAATTGATTTGATCCCAGAATGAAAGTAAATATATTGTGATATAGCATTTGATAAGTCGAATAGAAAATATTATTTAAGTGGGGGGACGGCTGTGGTTTTATATCAAACGATTGTCTGTTTTCGAAAGGTAAGTGTTTTGATATACCGAATGGGGATGAGGATTTTACTGATTTTCAAACCATTCCGAAATATCAGGGATAACTGTTTGCTCTCGATTTATGAGAATCAAAAGCTGGTTTGTAGCGAGGAGTGGATTATTCTTTTTTCTTCGGTTCTATTCCGTAAGTTTTTAATTTTCTCCATAAAGTAGTTGTGGATACGTTCAGTACTTCCGAGACCTTCTTCTGGTTCCAACTGTGTTTTTCCAGTGTTTTCAGGATGTAGTGTTTTTCGAGTTCTTCCAGTGTTTTTCCTTCTAGTATTTCCTCCGTATCCTGTGCTCTGTTTTGGTTTTCCTGAATGGATGATGGAAGATCATCGGGCATAATCACATTTTTATTTGTGAGAATAACGGCTCTCTCAATGATATTTTCCAGTTCTCTTACATTTCCCGGCCAATCGTATCCCGTCAGAATTTTCATGGCTTCCGGAGATATGGAAGAGACTTTTTTCTTTGTTTTTTCAATATATTTATTAAGAAAATGGTTTACGAGGAGAGGAATATCATCTCTTTTTTGCCGAAGTGAGGGGAGATGAATCGGAATAACATTTAACCGATAGTACAGATCTTCCCTGAAAGTAGATTCTTCGATTGATTTTTTAAGGTTTTTATTGGTTGCCGCCAGCAGTCGAACATTCACAAATACAGATTCATTGTCTCCCACTCTTCTGATCTCACCATCCTGTAAAAAGCGAAGCACCTTAACCTGGGTTGAAAGGGCAGTTTCTCCGATCTCATCCAGGAACAGTGTGCCTCCATTGGCTTCCTGAAAAAGTCCGTTTTTATCCCTTATTGCACCGGTAAAAGCGCCTCTGACATGGCCGAAAAGTTCGCTTTCCTGTAAATTTTCGGGTAAAGCACCACAATTGATTGTAATAAAAGCGCGATTTTTTCTTCTGCTGTTGAGATGGATTGCTTTTGCAATGAGTTCTTTTCCTGTTCCACTTTCTCCCTGGATGAGAACTGTGCTGTCTGTCTGCGCTACTTTTGTTACCATGGAGAGAACATCGAGCATTTTATTTGATTTGCCTACAATATTTTCAAAGCTGTATTTTTCTTTTAACTCGTTTTGAAGATGTTCCACTTCAGTCAGCAATTCTTTTCTTTCCATTGCTTTCTGGATCACAAGCAGGAGCTCGTCCTTGTCGAAAGGTTTCTGGATATAATCATAAGCTCCGAGTTTCATTGCCTCAACACCCGTTTCGACGGTTCCAAATGCTGTCATGACCACAACTTCGGTCGAGGGATTGATCTCCCTGGCTATTCGGAGCACTTCCATTCCGTCCACAGGTTTCATCCGAAGATCGGTTATGACAAGATCGTAGCAGTGGGTTTTAATCTTCTCGATTGCATCATTTCCATTGCCCACTTCTTCGACACGATAACCCGATTTTTGGAGAATAATCGACAAAGTAGAGCGAACAGATTTTTCGTCATCGACAAGCAAAACATCAGCCATAATATTATATCCCTTTTATTAGATTTCTATTGTGATTTCAAGTCGAGCGGGATGAGAATTGTAAATGTTGATCCCATTCCAAGCTCACTGTCCACAAGAATGTCTCCATAATGGTTATTGATAATTCTTCGGCAGATGGCCAATCCCATTCCTGTTCCTTTTTCTTTTGTCGAATAGAAAGGCTGAAAAATTTTCGATAACTCATCATGCGCAATTCCTGCTCCGGAGTCCATAATAGTAATTTTAATGCGGTTGTCAGCCGGTTTCTCTGTTTTTATAGTGAGTATCCCGTTGTCTTCCATAGCATCGATACTGTTGAGTATCAGGTTTGTTAAAACCTGCTGAATTTGATGACGATCGACATGTATTTTTGGAATGGATTCATCGATCTCCTCGATCCATTGAATCTTTTTCTCCTGCCAGTCTTTATATCGTTTGATAACATCCCTGATCAGCTGGTTGATGTCTTCTTCATGATATGTTGGTTTTTTGGGTTTTGCAAATTGAAGAAAATCATCTACGATTGCGGCAAGATGATGGGTTTCTTCTTTGACGATTTCAAGTAATTGCTTCCCTTCTTCAGAAATGTCTGTCTCATCCATTAACAGGCTGACAGAGTTTGTGATTGCAACCAGGGGATTGCGAATTTCGTGAGCAATGCCTGCGGATAATTCTCCAATAGCTGCCAGTTCTTCGCTCCTGTACAGTTGTCTTTCGAGTTCACGCTGATGGGTAATATCAATCAGAGAGACGAGTATATCGGATGATTCGGGAATTTGTGCAGTGATCATGTGGACCTGTTTTTTGGAACCGCTTTTATCAAAAAATTGTGTTTCCCAGTTTTGCGGGGAAGTACGTAATTTTTTTACGATATCTTCCCGCGTTATTTTCTGACCCTCAAAAAATTGAGTAAAATCCATTTTTCCGATCAGCTCATCCTGAGTGTAGCCGCTCAAATTTTCAAAAGCCTGATTGACCAGTCGAAAATGAAGATTGTGATCAAGAATGACAATGCCTGTTCCGGTCGCTTCGAAGAGCGTTCTGTATCTTTGTTCGGAATTCTTGACTTCCTCATAGAGCTTTGCATTTTCGATCGCAATCGCAGTCTGTTCCGCCAGGCTTGTCAGTGTTTTGATATCTTCTTCCTCAATGGATTGGTTGCTCATATAGAAAACGCCGACTACTCCGAAAATTTCTTCATTGATCGAAATGGGAATGAAAGCGAAACTCTGTACATCTAATTCATTTAACCATTGCTGTATCGGCCGGTCTGCTACATCTTCGACTAAATTGAAGACAATTGGTTTTTTTTGAACGACTGACATCACCGCCGGGTTTTTCGAATGAACGTCAATCGAATATTCGGTATTAATTTTTTTCTCGTTCATTCCAGTACCAAATCCAACTCTGCCGTGAAGAGAGGTGCCGTTTTTTTCCAATATTCCGACCCAGGATTGTTCAAATCCAAGTGACTGAACCAGAACCTTTGCGAAATCGAGCAACATATCATTCAAACTGCTCAACTGTCTTGTAACGGCAATGGCACGGCTGATTGTAACCAGTCGGTTGGCCCTGGCGGAAGCCTTCTCGTATAATTTTCCATTCTGAATAGATGTGCTGATTATTTCCCCCAGTTTGATGAGAAGATTTTGATTCTCTTCTGTAAAGCAGTCCCCGGAATGGGCATACAAACCCAGAACACCAATGGTTTCTCCCTGATGAATGAGCGGGATACCACCGTAATGTGTGAATTTTTCCTCTGTAATGAGTTCCTGGTTCATGAGCACTTCAGTCCTGAGATCAGAGAGGAAAAGAGGATGTCCTCTTTTTATTATTTTCCCCGGCAGTCCTTCATCGCTTTGCAGTGTTCCTGTCCCGATGAGATGAGGGGAAAATCCCCGATGGGCTTTGAGGAAGAGAATATTCGATTCCTTTTCAAGAAGATGAATTTCAATAGCTGAAACTTGAAAAATATTCTGTATCTGCTCAACGATTGTTTCGAGAGTAGCCTGAAGATCCGGATTTTTCAGAATTGCCGAAAAGAACCTGTTAAGAACTTCAGGATTTTGAAATTCTTCATGAAAATTTTTCTTTTCTTTTCTGTCTTTTTCTGCAGCCATTCGGTGCTGTTCTCTCACATTATATATTTTCTACACAAGGAGCGATCGGTTTATTCCGGATGAAAATCAACTTTAAATTTTTGGCAAAGTGGGTCCGAAAATATTATAAAATGCTCCGGTAACAATTTGAATGATAATATAAATGAGAATCATCGCTACGATGATTGTTATTGTGTATGCCAGAGATTTCTCTTTGGGTGTGTTCATTAAAATGGGCAATCCAATGTAAAGCAGATACAAACCGTAAAGACTTGACAGAAAGACCAGTACGCTCAATGCCGGAATAATGTTTAAAATTCCAACAGCCAAAAACGGAGTATAGCTGTAAACAGCCAATTGAAATGCTTTTGCTTCATTTTGTGTTGAACCGAAATTAGGGGCCAGATAATTTGTCACCTTTCCGGTCAGCCAGATACCGCCAATTGTTAAAATATACCAGAGGACAGAAGTAACCAGGGAAGCTCCAAAAGAAAACCGGTATACGCCGACAAAAGGAATTTGAATACCAATAATCCACTTGCCAAGAAGTAAGGCAATTGCCGGTGCAGCAGCAAGTATCAATAAGTAATTTTTCATGAGATCTGAAATAGTGGTTTCTTCGGTGCTTATCGTCTTCCAGGTTTCACGTGGTTTAAAGATAATGGCTTTGACTTTTTCAATAATTTGTTTCATACTTTTCCTCCCTCAATGATTTATAAATTATTTTGTGCGTTGAATAATGTGATATCCGACGCTTGTTTTTACGACACCGCTTAATTCATTCACTTTCAAACGAAGAATTGCCGCTTCAAAATCAGGAAGAAGGTCACCTCTATGAAATAATCCGAGATCTCCCCCTTTGGAACCGCTGGAAACATCGATCGAATATTTTCGGGCAAGTTCATCAAAATCGGTTCCACTTTTAAGTTCTTTGAGGATACGTAACGCTTCGGCTTCTGTTTTTACAAGAATGTGTTTTGCCCCCATTGTAAATCCCACTACCATAGTTGAATCGTTTGTCAGGGAATTTTCCCAAATCCAGCCGGTGAACTGTACTTTTACCCAGTTGGGTCTGCGTTCGAGCACTTCGACCTTGGTTCCGGCAAGGAGATCGCCGGTTTTTTCCCCCTTGGGAGTATTCCTTATATTTTCACTTTCAACTTTCACATACATATGCCCGCCCTGTGCAATGGCATTTACTGCGAGCAGAGAGATAGTGATTGATACTCCGAGCAATTGTTTTATTGTTCGCATAATCCTCCTCTATTTTTACATCATTATGGTATTGCTTAAATTTTAAAGCTGGATAAGTATTCAATATTTTCAAAATGAAATCTTCGTTTTTTGCAAAGAAATTATTGACAGATTCATTTCAATTTGAAATTAATGAATTAGAATCACAAATTCAAGCACTTTTCTTCAAAAACCGAATTATTTTATCAACTCAGAGATTTTCTGAAATTCATCGGTTCCCGCTTTTTTCAGCAGTTCGAACAAGACGGTTTCTATGGTCGATAGCTGTATGCGATTTGCCTGCATCCGATTGAGGGCAGTTTCGCTGTCAATCTCTTTTCTCGAAGAGACACAATCTTTTACAACGATGACATCAAAGCCGTCATACAACAAATCCATGGCAGTTTGCCAGATGCAGATGTGGGTTTCGATTCCGCACAGAACGACCTGATCCATTTTTTGTTTGCGCAATTTTTGTGAAAATCCTTCAATTCCGCAACAACTGAAGCTCAATTTTTCCAGGATTTCGATTCCTTTTAACGCCTTCTTTATTGCAGTTTCTGTTTTTCCCAGCCCTGCAGGATTCTGTTCGGTTAAAAAGACAGGCCGTTCGATGATCTTGAATCCGTCGATCAATTTTAAAACATTTTCTGTAAGAAGCTCCGGATTCGGCATGGTTTTAAGCAATTTTTTCTGCATATCGACCACAAGCAGGCCGGTACGCTTTGTATCCAATAATTGTAAATTTCTAGCCATTTTATTTTATCCTCCTTTCCATGATTTTTATTAAGATAGTTTTCTTTTTTTTTACACGGATATTCTTTTATCCACTTATTATCATTGATATTCAAACCGTTCCAAGGTATTGGAAGTACAGTCTACTCCAATTCAGTTCCTTTCCATAAAGAGGCGTTATTCTCACGTTTCCGAATGATTCGATGAGATTTCCCTTCAACCAGAATTTCCGGCGGTTTCGGGCGGCCATTATAGTTGGAAGAAAGTACAAAACCGTATGCCCCTGTTCCTGTAATGGCCAGCAAATCGCCCCGTTTTACTTTCGGGAGGATTCGATCGCGCGCCAGAAAATCTCCGCTCTCGCAGATGGGGCCGACTATGCTTGCCTTTTCTGTAGCGCCGGATGAATGTTTAACAGTGACCACCTGATGATACGCATCATAAAGTGCCGGGCGGATCAAGTCGCTCATTCCGGCATCGACGACAGTAAAATTTTTCACATCACTTTTTTTCTTAAAAAGGACTTGCGTTACCAAGACCGCCGTATCTCCAACGAGCAGCCTTCCCGGTTCAAAAATAAGTTTCAAACCGGTTTGCTGAATAATTGGAAGAATCGCAGAAAACAGTTTTTTCAGAGAGAAGGAATCTGGTTCATCGGATTTTGTTGTTGAATGCGCATCCACAATCTGTGTATAATCAATGCCCACTCCACCACCAATATCGATGTGCGAGAGAGAAATCCCTGCGGTTTTTAAATTCTCAACTGTTTTAACCAGGGATTGAGCTGCTTTAAGAAAAGGATCAATCTCTGTGATCATGGATCCGATGTGACAGTGAATACCCTTCAACTCGATTCCGGGAAGCGAGGATGCCAGTTGAAAAGCTTCATTCGTATGCGCGGAATCGATCCCGAATTTACTCTCTCTCAATCCGGTGGCGATATAGGGATGGGTTTTCGCATCGATGTCGGGATTGATGCGAATGGCAATGCGCGCTTTTCGGCCAAGTCTGTCCGCAATCTGACTTACAATTTTCAGCTCTTCGATGGATTCGATATTAATGGAGAAAATTTCATTTTCGATCGCTTCTTCGATCTCCCTGTTGGTTTTGCCGACTCCGGAAAAGACGATGCGTTCCGGGTCGATCCCTGATTTGACGGCCAACTGGAGTTCTCCGCCGGAGACGACTTCGGCACCGCCATTCATCCCTGCAAGTATCCCAAGTAGTGAGGGATTGGCATTGGATTTGAGGGCGAAACAGGTCAGGTGATTGATCGACTCCAGGGCCTCTTCAATCTTCTGATAATTATGCTCGAGCTGTTTTCTGCTGTACAGATAGAAAGGCGTTCCGACCTCTCTGGCAATTTCAGAGACGGCTGCTTCTTCACAGAAAAGTTCTCCGTCGTCGTAATGAAAAGGTTTCATCCGGTTGCCATTTCTAAAAATCCCAGCCGAAGAAGAACTGTGTGAATGTTTTCGGATAGATTTTTTTAAAATTGGTTTTTTTGCCGATATCCAGTCTAAGGGCTAAATACCCGCCGAGTGTAAAACGAATTCCGAATCCCATACTCCCTTTGATTTCATCGAAATGATCGTTCCACACATTGCCGGCGTCGACAAACAGTGCGCCGCGGATTGAATTCAATCCAATACCACCGAATGGGAAATGCATGTAAAACTGGTCGATGAACGGGAACCGGAGTTCATTCGAAATGAGAGCGAGTTTGGTCCCCCAGAGCGACCAGAGTTTGTATCCCCTCAAATCCCACGAACCTCCCATAAAGAACGGCATGGGTTCTTTGCCCTGATTGAATTGTCCCAGTACTCTGACAGCGTGACAGATGCGATAACTCAAGCGGAAGTATTTCCTTGCATCAAACATGACGGTGGTAAAATTGACGTTCGAATGATCGATATCCACTGTATTGCCGAGTGTGATTTGAAGCCGGCTGCCGTCGAGCGGGCCTGTGGGACCCCACAATGAGTTATCCTTTGTGTACGAGATAAAATTCGAAAGGAGAAATGCCTTTCTCCTCTGGCCGTAACTGTACCAGTTTTTATCGGAGTGCCGAATATTCAAACTGGTTCCCAAACGTTCGAATTTGTTCAGAGGATAGTTAACGGATGCAAATCCTCCGTGCCGCCGTTCAAAAAAGTATCCATCATAATTATTATAATATAAACCGGCCAGCCGGTACAATCCCAGCGCAAAATTCAATCTTCGGGTAAGATCCAATCGGGTAATGGCCAGGTTGAATCCATCCCAGAATTCCGAACGGCTCTGTGCATTGTTGTAAACGAGAAAATAGTACTTTTCGTTGCCCAGCATATCGGAGATGAGCACTTCCCCGCCGCCGCTGGTTCCGAAAATCGGATCCTGAATAATCTGGCTCTGTGCAATGTCCAGACTGAATTTTCTTTTATATTTCACCCGGCTTGATTGCATTGTACCGCTGATCTTTGGAAATGTCCATAATCTGGAAAATTTGCATAGAGAGTCTGGCTGCACAGGATGGATCGTTTCCATATCTCTTACAAGATTTGGCTGTTCTCGAATCTGAAGGCTCATATTTTCAAAAGCAGTAAAAAGAATGGAAAGACTGTCTGTCCAGCAGGGATAAAAAGCGGCAGTAGCAAAACGGGTGATTTGCTTCAATACAGCTGTTTGTTTCGTCGTGTTTGTCTGATATAAAGAAAAGGGGAAATACTTTATACTGGAATCCAGTTCGGATGTTTGCTGTTCAATTACCCAGATATTGGAGACGCCGTCGCGATCCGAAGAAAAGGCGATGTACTTTCCATTCGGAGACCATGTCGGTTGGGCATCATTAAAGTGTCCGAATGTCAAATAGGAAATTGTCAAATTGGTTATATTGTATAAAAAAAGATTATTGTATCCTTCCTCTCCTGTTCCTGTCCGGTCCGAACTGAAGACAAGCCATTTCCCGTCCGGAGACCAGTCGGGATCCCGGTCCTGGTAATAATCGTCGGTCAAACGGATCAATTCTCCATTTTGGATACGGATCAAGTACAAGTCGCTTTTACCGCTCCGGTCCAGTCCGGTGATGGCAATTTCGGATCCGTCCGGGGACCATGAAGGTGAGAAGAGGGAGACAAGTGAAGGGAATTTGAATTTTTGAATCATACTTTTTTTGTTCAAATCGAAGATGTATAATATGTCGTTGGGGCCGCTTTTAGCAATGAAAGCGAGCTTGTCATTGTGGATATCCATGCGGCTTTTTTGAAGATGGAACGATTCCAGTTCGGGTGTTTTTTCTCCCTGAATCAGGAGTTCGGGTTTGTCTTCTCTGAAATCGGTAATCGATTTTTTATAAATACCTGAGTATCCGTTTCTGTTGGCAAGAAAAATCACCTTTCGCGTTCCGTTTTCAAGATAGAAAACGGGGAGCGTGTTGAATCCCCTTTCCGTAATCCGGATGGAAACCATGCCGGGCAGTTCCCTGTTTGTCATGAGAGGATAATATTGTTTTTTAAGATAGTAGAGCCATTCGTCATCCAGTTCCCTGAGATCTTTCCCCAGAGTCATTTTCAAGACCTCGGAGAACGAATTTTTTTTCCAGATATTCTGATGCAGACGCAGTATCTTTTCTTCCCCGTAAGTTTCTGCAATATATTTTAAAAAGGATTGCCCTTCCTTGTACATGAGATAGGTACCATAAATCAGATACATTTGCTGAATCGGGACAACAGTATTATGCAGTACACCATCCCGGATCACCATTTCGGCTTCCGGGCTCCATCCTTCGGACCAGTATTCCGCCAATCCTTCGATAAACCAGAGGGGAAGGGCTTTCCCCTGGGCCAGGCGGTGGTCCTTAAATATTCTTTGAAGGTAACTTCTCTGAAAGACATGCACCAATTCATGGCGGATCGTTTGCTTGAAACGGTCTATCGAGCCGTCGCACGGGACGACAACCCTTCCCTTGATGAATTCGAAAAAACCGCCAAGGCCGGGTGAGATCATATAGGGCAATGTGTTGGTTTCTTCAAAGTGAAAATGTGAGCTGTAAAAAACAAGAGGGATTCTTTTTAACAGATTGTGGTTGAATTTATTCTGCAGATACTGATAGCTTTCCTCGGCATAGTAGGCTCCGATTTCGGCCAGAGCTTCCATTTCGGGGTAGAAATATATATCGAAATGGGTTGTCTTCAATATGTGCCACTGGAACTGATTGTACTGGATTTTATTTCTGCCGAAATAATATTGGCCATTGACCAGTTCTGCAAACAGAAGAATAAGGATGAAACATAATTTGGCTGTATGATTTTTCATTGTGTTTAAATTGAATTTTTTTAATTTAACAAAAATTCATACCAAAGCAAAAGCTTTTTCGTTCCGGATTTATCTTGCTGTTGACATTGTTTTGATGAATAGTTATATTTATCTAATTCTATTTATGTTAGTTATGGATTTCTCAAAATGGGCGGGCAATTATGAAAGCGCATATGAAAAATAGATATTTGTTAATTCTGTTGTTACTTCTTTCGCTGTTTTTTCTTTCCGGAACACCAAAATTATTATACGATTCGGGAAGAACACTCTACGACAAGATTGAGCTTTTCAGTCAAATCCTGAGAACGATACAAAATGATTATATTGATGAAAAACCTTCCCAGGAACTTTTGGAGAATGCGATTCAGGGAATGGTCTCGAATTTGGATCCCCATACGACATATATGTCGTCGGATCAATTCAATAAATGGAATCAAAATTTTGAAGGTTATTCCGGGATTGGAATTTCATTTGACGTTATCCGTGAAAAGATAACAATCATGTCGGTGACTCCTGACGGTCCGTCTGATAAAGTGGGATTGGTGCCCGGTGACCGTATTGTCGCCATCGATAATAAATCTGCCGTTGGCATTAAACGGGATGATGTCCCGCTAAAATTGATGGGACCCAAGGGAACGAAAGTCGAGGTGACTGTCGAAAGAAAAGAATGGGACGAACCGAAGAATTTCGTTATCACACGGGACGAAGTGCATGTTGAAAGTGTCCCCTATGCCCTGATAATGAAACCGGGTGTCGGATATATTAAAATCATTCGTTTCTCCTCAACCACGGGAGATGAAATTGAGAAAAAACTCCTTCAATTGAAATCGCAGGGGATGAAACAGCTTATCCTGGATCTGCGGCAAAACGGTGGCGGGTATCTTGAATCTGCGGTTGAAGTTTCGGATAAATTCCTGCCCGGAGGAAAGCGCATCGTTTATACCAAGGGGCGAATGCCGTCATCTTTCAGAGAGTATTTTGCAACAGACAGAGCGACGTATCCATTGATTCCAATCATTGTTATCATTGACAGGGCTTCGGCTTCCGCTTCGGAAATTGTTGCGGGCGCCCTTCAGGATTGGGATCGCGCACTGATTGCGGGTGAGACAAGTTTTGGAAAGGGATTGGTGCAAAGCCAGTATCGATTCCGTGATGGATCAGCTCTTTTAATGACGACCGCAAAATACTATACTCCGACCGGCCGGTTGATACAAAGGCCGTTTGATGATAAATCGTTTGAGGAATACTATTCAGAGGTGATGATCGATAGTCTGCGCAAAAATATGGATAATGACCGATCCAGGCCTGTATTCCAAAGTAAAATTCTTAAAAGGAAAGTATATGGTGGCGGGGGGATAACACCGGACCTGGTTATGTCCTCAGAAAGAGACACAACGAGTCAGCTCGTTCGGAAAATGCTTTATTATCCCAAACAGTTGTTTTTTACATTTGTAGAGGATTATTTAAAAGATCCAAGTGATATGAAAATGGAATTAAATGATTTTTTGAAAAACTATGAACCGAATGGCAAAGTGATGCAACATTTTTTAAATCACATTCGAAAGTGCGAATTTCAAATAAGTAATCAAGAATTTTTTCAGAACAGAGAGAAGATTCAATTTTTTCTTAAACAGGCGATTGCTGAAAAGATATGGGGGGAGGAAGCACGTTACAAGGTGCAAATCTTGAGCGATCGTCAACTTTTAGAAACACTTGGGCATTTCCCTGAGGCCGAATCTCTTTTAAAGAAAGCATATTCCCTCTAGTATGATGAAATTGATCTGTTCTTGTTGAAAAGTTTTATATTTCTTAACGGATTTGATATAGCACAGAGGGCGGAACTTTTGTATAGACGATGGGGGAAAGTTCCGGGGGTGATTGACGGGGGTCGAGTAAAAATCGCAGTTCACTTCTTGTAGATGCTTCCATCACACCAAAATAGAGGTAATCGATTTTTTTCTTTTTCAGTTCAGCAATTAACTCTTCCCAGGAGTTAACAAAAGGAATAGGTACAAACTTGCACCCGAGATAGTAGGCAATATGCGGCTTTCTTGCGGACACGGTTTGTCCTCTCCTGTTCTCTGGGATGTGTTTTTTGAACCATTGTGAAACGGAGAGTATTTCTCTGGGGCCGGAATTGATATTCCTGGAATTGAAGCGGTATGAACGAACCAATGTGAATGCAATTAGAAAGATTAATACAGCCCGGACCAGGTAGATATGTGAAGACTTTTTGATTAAATGTTTTTGAATTATAATGAAGGTCAGAAACGCTGTGGTAATATAAAAGGGAAGTAAAAAGAGAGAAAACCGCTGACCGTAAAAAACCATGAGGAGCATTCCGAAAAAGCAGAGATTGAAAATGTAATATATACATTGTGACCGGTTCAATCTATTAATAAAAAGAGAAATAAGTCCAACAATAACAAAACAGCCAATATGCCAACCTGTAAGTTTTCCCAGATCATTGAAAAAATGGTCGGGGATATTCCTGGTCATTTTAAGTAAAAATAATCCAGGGGTTTTTATAATGATATCACCAAAAGAGGTGATGTCCGATTTGTTCCCGAACCAGAACGCATCCCAGCTCATTTTGCCTTTTCCGAAAAGTTCGTATGCAATATTTTGGTAGTTATGATTGTAGAAAAAATCTCCCTTTTCATTGAGACAGTAAACCCCCCACGGTAGAATCGAAATAAAAAATACCAATATGAACAATAAAGAAAAAAGAAACCGTTTTTTTAAATCCGAATGGATCGGATTGAAAATGCAGATGGTAAAGGGGACAGCCAATAAAATAAAGATTCCGTTATATCGTGTCAAGTAGGCCAATCCGCTCATGATTCCCATAACGATCAACCGGGGCCAGCTGAATGAAGTGGTTGTGAGAAGGAAATATAAAATACAGGTGATAACAGCATTGAAGAACATGTCGGTTCCAGCAGTGTAACTGTATTGCACGAAAACCGGATTCAAACTTAAAAGAATAACAGTGACGAATGCAATCTCTCTACTAAATAATAGTTGAACGATTCGGTACGTAAAAAAGATCACGATACCAGCTGAAAGTACCGAAATGAATAATCCCGATTTGAAAAACTCCCCGATGATCAGGTGAAATAAAGCGAGGACGATCGGATAAACAGGCCCGCGAAATGAGGAAATAGGAATATAACCGTTCAGGATTTGTTTTGCTTCGGGAATATATGACCAATAAAAATCCGTTTCGACTCCGAAATCGCCAATTTTATGATACGAAAAACCGACGAACAGCATAATTAAAAAGAATAAGAATGAAAATATCAAAGCAAAACGGGGAGGGTAAATCATCTTTTGAATAAAGGGGGGAAGAAGATTTATTTTTTCCGCATCCATTTTTTGATCTTTTATCTGGTTTTTATTGGATCGTCGGATTTTCCTGTTCTTCAATTTGTTCATCCATGTTTATTTGATTATAAATAATTATTTGTGATAATAACTTTAAGAATATTAAAAAATGATCCCCGTTTAAGTCATATTGGCTGTTATGGAAAATAAAAAAAGTCATAAAAATGATTGATTATTTAAATTAAATTTATTATATTCTTCATCAACAAATTTGAAAAACAGGTTAACGTACATATTCTATAAAGATTTAGAATGGCACATTGATAAATGCTATTGAAATAATGAGATCGATTCGACAGATTTAAAAAGAATCGATCCTTTTTTTTGAGATTTGTATTGAAACCCTATCTGCTGCACCAGCGTATCATTATTGAAAAACATTTCCGGATAAAAGGTTTTTATTATCCGGTTGACAAATAACAGGTTTTATTATTATATAAAAAAACCGACAGGTGTCGGTATTAAAATTCAGTGTGTGTTCTATTTGAGGAGCTGGTTATCTAAACATTGCTTTAATACTGCCCCAGGTATGCTTGATTCCCGATATACCCGTTACCGAGGCAATGACGCTATGAATCATAATCTGACCATTTTTCTCAACGATCAATAACCTGTAATAGAAATTTGAAATGTCGCCCTTGAATAAATTGTTGTCTGTAAATGAATAGTATTGTTTCGTGGAAGATTCTCCGTATGCTTGTTTTTTTCCGATTTGCATCCAGTTTATATTATCTGTGCTTCGTTCAATTACGAACTTTGAAAGATTGGATTCCTGATCAGTTGTCCATTCAAGGATAACGACGTCGTTTTGACGAATTGCATGAAATCCGACAATATGTGTGCCGGCTTGAAGAACATAAGGGATAAGCAGAAATAAAAAATAGAATCGATTTAGCTTATGGAGAGTCATAACAAGAATGAATTTAATACATTTTTTTTAAAAGTCAAGATATTTTTGAAACTTAACTGATAAGAAATCTGTTATATATAAAAAAAGTTATTTAAAATAAATACTAACCAGTAAACAGGTGAATTCAGCATGACAAGAAGAATTAAAACACGAGCCAACCAATCTTTAGATCGATATTTACAAGAAATAGGAGAAGTTCCACTTTTAACACCCGATCAGGAAATCGACCTGGCAAGACAAATCAAGAAGGATGATCAGCTGGCTCTTGAAAAATTGACCAAGGCCAATCTTCGATTTGTTGTCAGTGTCGCAAAACAATATCAGAATCAGGGTTTGACACTGGGCGATCTCATCAATGAGGGAAATCTGGGATTGATTAAAGCAGCAAAACGATTTGATGAGACCCGGGGATTTAAATTTATATCTTATGCTGTCTGGTGGATTCGTCAATCCATACTTCAGGCCTTGGCCGAACAATCGAGGGTTGTTCGATTGCCCCTGAATCGTGTAGGTGCTTTAAATAAAATTGGCAAGGCGTTCAGCAATCTCGAACAGGAATATGAAAGAGAGCCCAGCGCGAATGAAATTGCCGATGAGTTGGAAATGACCGCCTATGAAGTTTCCGATACGCTTAAAATCTCCGGAAAACATCTCTCCCTGGATGCTCCATTCAATCAGGGGGATGATAATCGATTGCTCGATGTGATTCAAGATGAGCATCAACCGCCCCCGGATGATTTGCTGTTGAGTGAATCGCTTCGCATCGAAGTCAAACGGGCTCTAACCACTCTTTCGGACAGAGAGGCAGAAGTCATCAAATTGTATTTTGGACTGGACCGGGAACATCCTCTGACATTGGAGGAAATTGGGGAAAAGTTCAGTTTAACAAGAGAACGTGTCAGGCAGATAAAAGAAAAAGCCATCAGAAGATTGCGTCATACTTCTCGCAGCAGGATGCTTCGGAGTTATTTGGGATGAATAAATATTCATGACAGGATATTTATTTATAGAGAATTTAGGCATACAAAACCCTTTATGATAAAGAAATTAAATTTTTTACTTGACAAATTTTTATCAATTTGTTATTTTGAATATCATTTTACAATAAATTGGGGTTAGATTCAATAATAGACAAGGAACGGGGAGAGAGGATGCTGGTTGAAAAATTTCGTATCATGTATCTTTCAAGAACCGGAACGGATATAAAGCACATCGGTTTAACTTGGAAGCAGTTTTTTTTCTATGGGGTATCCTGTTTTCTCATTGTAGTAATCATCAGTCTGATCACAATTGGTTTGTTCACAAATATCTTCCATAGCTATCGCATTAAAACTCTTGAAAATGACAGAGAACATCTGCAGAAAGAACTCTTGACGATTAAAGAGCGAGTTGCTTTTTTAGCCGATGAATTGAATGCGATTGAAAAAATGGGCGATGAATTGCGTAATGTAGCCAGTTTGCCTCCCATTGATAATGATATGAGGCAGGTGGGTGTGGGTGGTCCTCTTTCTTATGGCTCTCTGGATTTTGGATACTATCCTGATGAAATCAGCAAAACCGCACTGGAAATCAAATTTGATCTGGATAAATTTGAACGGGCCATAAAACTTGAAAAAAGCAGTATGGATGATATTTCATCTGAACTTTTCGCACGGGAAGACCGTGTTTCACATTTTCCATCGATTTGTCCAATTCTTGGCGGCCGGATTACGGAGGGATTTGGATTTCGTATCGATCCGTTTACGGGGAAAATTGCTGCTCATAAAGGCGTGGATATCCCGATGCCGGAAGGAACCAGTGTTTTGGCAGCAGCTGACGGTGTTGTTAAAGTAGCCAATACAATCTATACGTTAAATAAAAGTTATGGCCAGGAAATAGTTGTTGATCACGGATACGGCTATGAAACACGATATGCCCATCTATCAAAAATTCTTGTTCGTAAAGGACAAAAAGTGAAACGATGGCAGCCAATTGGAGAAGTTGGCGAAACAGGAAAAGCAACAGGCCCTCATTTGCACTATGAAGTGATACAAAATAACAAACAACAAAATCCCGAGAATTTTATTTTCAATTAAAAGTCATACACATCAGATATAATATTCAGAACCACCAGGATTTTTCTTGGTGGTTTTTTTATATCAAGATATTTTAGAAAGTTATACTTGTTTTATTTGGCGAAGTGACTTTAAAAAACGAAATAAATTGGAGAGTTTTTTTGAATAGGGTATTTCCGGATCGGTCCGAAAGATAAAATTGTAGAATTTACTGCCGCAGGTTTTTGGAAAAGAAATTCGAAGAGCAGGAGATAGCAGACAACAAAGATAATAAAAATACAGATGGGATTTAGGATTTAAATCGATAAATATGTCAAACGGTTCCTTTTCTATTTTTTGATGTGTCCGGGAAGTAATCAAATGCCAAAAGTGTAAGGAGTTGTTGTCCGAATATTCCATCGTCCATGGAACCAATGTTTTATTGACAATTTGTTTCGGATCCGGATGAAGAATAACTGTTCCTTCTGATGGAAAAAGTTGGGCAATTTGGAGGACTGCTTTTTCACTGGAGTAGTCCATTGAGTTCAGAGGGCAAGCGATAAGGATTCGATTGGCATTTTTCAGCTGGTTTACAAAATCCGTGCGATTCTTTCTGAATGGAAAAACTGCCAGCTCCAGGCAAACCCGATATACAGCTTTTATAACAACAACTGTTTTGTTCCATATCTTCATTAATGCAAATATAATGATTATCGATTACTTTATCAACACAAACTTGCCTCTTTTAAATTCTGTATAAAAAGAATTGTCATCCTGAACATCAATCTTGTAATTAGTTATGAAATCATTTGACAAAGGAATAAAAAGTTGTTATATTTTAACTCCAAAATTTAAGAAAGAGAACAAATTAGGGGCTGTAGTTCAACTTGGTTAGAGCGCCGGCCTGTCACGCCGGAGGTTGCGGGTTCGATCCCCGTCGGCCCCGCTCGATTCCCTGTCAAAGTTTATGACAGGGATTTTTTTTGGTGGTATTGGTTTTGCATTGATTGTTCATTGAAACTTCCAGCAATTTTTTCCATGGCAGTTAATTGCCTGTTAATATTCAATTCTTTGATCTCAGGGGTAGAGTTCATTAAAAAAGTGGGGGAAAATTTTTCAGCCAATTAGTAACAACTGAAAAGTTTTTGCCCACATCATTATAAAAAAGAGGTCTTTTACTTCCTTTCGCAGGAAGTAGAGAGGAATGGAGGTTATGCGAAAATCGATACTGTTTTTATCTCTTTGCACGATTCTTCTATTTTGTGATGAATATCCTCCTAATCCCGTAGATGTAAAAATCGAGCTCAAAGGTGTATCTGTTCGACACACGGAAACGGATTATATACCCGTGAATCCGCCCGTTAAGGACATGATGGCTACCAAAGTTAATGTTCTTGTATTTCGGTTCGTAGTGAACGGGATCGAGCTCAAAGCACTGGAGTTTTATGGAAAAGCAATCGTGGCCGGCCCGCCCGAGGGTAGAATGTATGCTGTTCATTTTCGGACGGATAGTCTTGGTTTAATACCTGAAGGCACACATTATCATTTTAATATCATCGATAAAATCGAACCTGATTCCACGTACGTTATTGTCCGTCCGCAGTATCCAACGAATGAATATTCACCATTTATCGGTGACAGAGGTAAAATAGTCTCTATTGTAATAAACGAGGTATGGGCTTATCGGGAAGATGGAACGATGATGCCAATTACAATGGCAGATTGATTTTCGAATCATTCCGATGTGCCAAGATAGCCGTTTACTTTCAGACAATATTTTTGTCCGCAATAATTTACTTTTCTGCAAATTAAAATAATTATCAGATAAAAATTACTTGACTTTTTTCAATAATGATCTTATAATTTCTTAATCCTCATTATTGCGATCATTTTATTTTATAAATTCGTATTGCTGCTATTCAATTTTGTTGAAAGGAAAGGGGTGATGTCTTAAAAAAATATCACAGTAAACGCCTATGCACAAATTTACCTAACGAAACAGGAGAGTCGTATGAAAACAAAAGTGATTGGTTTTTTTGGAATCGTATTATTCTTTTTAGGAAGGGCTGCAATTGTATCGGCACAGGATCACAGCGAATTTTTTCAGATTTGTATCGCAGACAGCAATCAGGGTTTTGTGCAGACTGCCTATGATCCGAATCATGATGAATATCTGGTCGTCTGGGAAGATGAGCGGAATGGCAGTGACAATACGGATATTTACGGACAGTTTGTCGACGGAGACGGTACGCTCATCGGCAATAACTTTGCTGTTTGTTCTGCCTACAATCCCCAGTGGTGGCCCCATCTGGATTTTGATCCGATACTAAACCGTTATTTGATTGTTTTTGAGGATCGGAGACATGGCTGGGCAAATGGAGATGTTCGAGGCGTATTTGTGGATAGCGATGGCAATTTTGTCGATGCGCCCACATCCGACGCGGATCACACATTCGGTATCTGTACGCACGATAAGGATATCTATACCTGTTCTGTGGCATTCAATTACACGGAAATGGTGTACCTGGTGGTTTGGGGAGATATGCGAAGTGAAGACACACCGGATGTTTACGGTCAGCTTGTCGGTGCGGACGGCACTTTGCTTCCGCCTCCCACGCCTGCCGATTCCGAAGTCAATTTCCCCATTGCCAACAGCGAGCATCTTGACGAGAATGTTCCCGATGTCACATACAACGAAATTACCAATGAATTTTTTGTTGTGTTCGGGACTTTCTGGGGATATGATATGCAATATAATATGATTGGCTATGTGCTCGGACAGCGAGTCGGTTCTGAAGGGCAGTTGATCAATCCGGACGGAACAGTTGGGCTCGCAAAACCCAGCAGTGTCGCGAGTGTCCTGCCGGGCATGTTTATCTCGCAATCATTCGAAAACGGGCCGGACTGTTTCCAGGCCAAAGTGGATTCCAGAACAGAGTATGGCGTTCAGGTTGCCAAGAGCTCGGCTGTTATGGACTATACCGAGGTTCAGGTTGTTTGGAAGAGCCAGGTAGACGTCATGCAACCATACAATGATGTATACGGTCAAAGGGTCGGCTTTTTCTGGGAAGATGATAAATATGTGGCCCGCTATGTTAATTTGGAAGGTGATACCACTTCCGATGTATCCAATTTCCTGATCAGCACTCAGGAAGGTGCTGTAGATATGCCGGATCTGGCTTACAGCGCTCAGGATGACGAACATCTGGTCGCATGGGGGGATCCGCGTAATAACAGTACCAACAGTATGGATCTCTATGCCCAGCGTCTCTGGATCAATGACGATGAAGACATGATTTTTCTGGATGACGACCGGGTCAATACGGTTACTAATACAGAAAATATTCCCATTTGTACGACCAATAATTATGAGGGAAGCATTCTCGGTGTGGCGCACAGCAGTGTGAGAAACGAATTCCTGGTTGCTTATGAATTTAATGACTATTCTATGGCGAGAGGCTGGGATGTTTATGGGATAAGATTCTACGGGTCAGAGCCTTCCACAAGTGTGCCTTTAAGCAGCAGGAACAATGTCCCCGGGGATTTTCAGGTTTCCCAGAACTACCCCAACCCGTTCAATCCTGAAACAACGATTGAGTTTTCTCTGCCGGTTCAGTCCAAGGTTATGGTCGAAGTATTTGATGTATTGGGCCGCCGGATTCAGACTTTGTTTGATGGCATGAAGGATTCCGGCACATATCAAGTGAGTTGGAACGGCAAAGATGAATCGGGATCTGAGGTTTCGTCAGGTGTTTATTTTTACCAGGTAAAGACGGAACAGTTCAGCGCTAAAAAGAAGATGTTGTTGATTCGATAGAATCATTTTTTATGGATGTTAAAAAGGGCTGGAATTTATTTCAGCCCTTTTTTGTTTGGATTTGTCGCAACGTCCAGAAAGGTTTGTCTTTAGATATTCATTGGTACTAACAATTTGAAATTATAACCATAAGCTGAAACAATAAATGAATCTGCAGGTCTGAAATCTTCGTTTGGGGTTTCGGACTTTTTTCTTGAAAAATGATTTGGTATAATAAAGTGTCCGATAGTTCCGATAAAA
>CAZTZL010000019.1:24880-44332 GCA_964617625.1 uncultured bacterium | reverse complement strand
GAGCTGATATTATTGTGAATACGGATGCGGACAATCAATACTTTGGCGAAGACATACAAAAGCTCGTTGATCCGATTCTTGCCGGAGAAGCCGATATGGTCATCGGAACAAGGAATATCAAAGATATCGAACATTTCTCGTTTTTCAAGAAGAGACTGCAATCTTTGGGAAGCTGGGTCGTCCGTCAATTGTCCGGAACACGGGTGCCGGATACCACGAGCGGATTTCGGGCTTTCAGCCGTGAAGCCGCGCTTCGCTTGAATGTGGTCTCCAAGTTTACCTATACGCTCGAAACAGTGATTCAGGCAGGGAAGAAGAATATCGCGATAACTCATGTTCCCGTGAGAACCAATAAACAGCTTCGAAAATCGAGATTGTTTTCGAGCATTCCGGTCTATTTAAAACGTTCCATTTTCACCATGACCCGTGTTTATGCGTTGTACGAGCCATTAAAAGTCTTTCTCTGGATAGGCGGACTGATTTTTGGGACAGGATTTTTAATCTCGTTGCGGTATCTCTATTTTTATTTTCAGAAATCGGGGGGACATGTTCAATCTCTGATTCTGGCTGCCGTTCTCATGATAGTGGGTTTTCAGGTTGGAATGATCGGTCTGCTGTCAGACATCATTTCTGCCAACCGAAGACTTATTGAAGAAATGCTCTACCGAATTAAAAAGATCGAACTTTCTTCCTGCGAAGAATCAAAAAAGCATTCCCGAAATGGAAAGACGGGTTAATTCCGATGGGATTGCGAATCTGTTATATAGCGGGAAGGGAAGCTGCTTATTCACGAACACGAATTTTACTCAAAGCAATGGATCGAGCAGGCTTTGAAGTTGTTTCGTGCTTGCCGCCAAACAAACACTTCAGGCATTATCCGCGGCTGGTCTGGAAATTTATAAGAGAAAACAGAAAATGCGATCTGATCCTGATTGGTTTTTACGGCCAATTGTTGTTTCCTGTCGTTCGACTGATCACGAAAAAGCCAATTCTCCTGGATCTCTATGTTTCAACTTTTGATACGATGGTACATGACCGGGGAACGGCCAAGCCGAACAGTCTTCCGGCTTGGCTGTATCGTTTTGTGGACCGGTTTTCAATGAGGCTATCCGACCGGATTATTCTTGAAACCCGGAACCATATTCGGAATTATGCGGATCGGTTTAAAATTCCGAAAGAAAAGTTCGAGCATCTCTTTCTCGCTTCAGACGAGTCGGTCGTGAGGCCAAAAGAGGATCGAAGCAAAAAGAAACAATTCCTGGTACACTTTCATGGCGAATACGCTCCTTTTCACGGTGTGGAATATATTATCCGGGCAGCACATTTGTTGAGAAATGAACCGATCCAATTTCAGTTGATTGGAAAAGGAATTACCTATAAAAGGGATCGCGCACTGGCCGAATCACTCGTTCTTAAAAATATAAATTTCATTGAACGGGTTCCCTATGAAAATCTGGCCGACATGATGGCAAAAGCCGACTGCTGTCTCGGTGTTTTCGGAAACAATGCCAGGAATCCGCGTATTTTGACAAACAAGGTTGTAGAAACACTGGCAGCCGGGAAACCGCTGATATCTCAGCGCAACTTGCCGATTCAGGAGCTAGTGAGGGATGGAGAGAGTGCTCTGCTTGTCGAGCGGGGCAATCCCTTACAGATTGCTGAGGCCATTCTTAAGTTGAAAAGATCTCCGCATCTTCGGAAACGGATCGGGGAAAAGGGGTATGCTGTTTTTCAAAAACATTGCACGCTTAAGATTTTTTCAAATCAATTAAAAAATATTGTCGAAGAAATGGTTGATCAATGAACTCTGACATTCAATATCATTTGTTAAAAGACAAATCCGTCCTGATCACGGGAGGGCTCGGATTTATCGGCAGCAGTATAGCCCACCGCTGTGTCGATCTCGGTGCGAAAGTCACGCTGCTTGATGCCTGTCTCGAACCATACGGCTGGAACTTTGCCAACATTCGGGAGATCGAAGACCGGATCCATTTTATCAAAGGAGATGTGCGAGACAAGAAAGTAATCGGTCAATCCGTACCCGAAGCCGAAATCATTTTTCATATGGCTGCTCAGGTGGGCAGGGAAATCTCCATGGAAGATCCCAAACTCGATACGGATATCAACTGTATGGGGATATTGAATATTCTCGAGTCCGCCCGCCAAATGGATTCGCCACCCAAAATCATTTATGCGGGTTCAAGGGGACAAGTCGGAGAGCCGGTTTATCTCCCCGTGAATGAGAAGCATCCGGATCATCCCACGGATATTTACGGGATCAACAAACTGGCCGCCGAGAAATATCTGCTGCTTTATCACAAAGTTTATGGTATCCCAGCCGTAACTCTTCGGCTGAACAATGTGTACGGACCGCGGTGCCAGATGCATGCCGGGTTTTACGGTATTCTGAACTGGTTCATGTCGAACGCCATGCAGGGCAGACCTATTACGGTCTACGGCGAGGGGTCTCAGACGCGGGATTATGTTTATATTGACGATGTAGTGGATGCGTTTGTCCGTTCGGCAATTGCAAATGAGGTTGTGGGAGAGATCTGCTATGTCGGATCTGGGAAAGAGACGGTTTTTCTTGATATGGTCAAGGAAATTGTCAGGGCAGTCGGAAAGGGTGAAATAGTCCATGTGCCTTTTCCAGAATCGCGGGAGAAAATCGATATTAAACGTTTCGTTGTGGATATAACGAAGATACAAACTCTTTTGGGATGGACACCGGAAGTCGATTTATCCGAAGGAGTGGAACGGACCTGTTCCTTTTACAAAGAGCGGCTGGATCAGTATCTTCGGGATTGAATCAGATCAGCGGAAACATGTAAGTCAATTTAGAAAGATACAATTAAAATATGTTAGATAAATATCGACAGCAGAAAATATTCAATGAGATCTACGGTGATTTAAAAAGTGCCGAAAAACTCAAATCCTCAATCGTCCGGGAATTTTATGAAAGACGCGTGCTGGAAATCGGTCTGAACGGTGTGGATGGTTCGCAGCTTTGCTGTCTCGATCTGGGGTGCGGACGAGGCATATTTACCAGGCTGCTGAAAAAGCGCTTTCGTTGCATCATCGGAATGGACTTTGCCTTCCATGCAGTGCAAACGGCGAAGCAAATCGTCCGTGATGAATCCGTCGTGTTTTTATCATCGGATGCCAATTTTCTTCCATTCAGCAAGGAGAGTGTGGATTTCATTGTAATCAAAGATTTTATTCATCACCTTGATCGGCCTCAAAGTGTATTGAAAGGAATCCACCGAATACTCAAACCGGGAGGCCATATTTTATCAGTTGAGCCGAATAACCGGAATTTTACGGGCCAGATCATCGGGCGTTTGTTGGAACATGAAAGGCAGTATATTGAAAACTCTCCCGGATTTTTAATTCGACTTGTCGAGAGTTCCGGATTCCGGCTTACCCGGTTCGCTTTTGACGGATTTTACGTACCTTATGGTCCGTTTTCGAGAATTACTGGGCGTGTGCTTCCTTTTCTCGTTCTCTTTGAAAAAATCATGAAGATGCTGTTCCCTTCCGGTGGAGGACATTTTATCGCATGCTATCAAAAATGATTATAAATAAAAATCAAAACGAATTGCCCTATCTTTCCGTAATCATTCCCTGCTTTAATGCCAGGGGAACGATTACGAAGACACTGGAGGCGGTTTGTTCACAGGATATCAATACCCCTTATGAAATCATTGTTATCGACAGCAGCAATGATGGAACCGATTCAATCATTCGTACCGGATACCCGCAGGTTTGTCTCTACCGTCTCGAAGAACAAACCCTGCCCGGTTCGGGAAGAAATTTAGGTGTGAATTATGCCAGAGGGGAAATCGTGGTGTTTACCGATTCCGATTGCATGCCGGATGCGGACTGGCTGAGCCGGATTGCCGTTCGGTATCAGAACGAAAATGCGGAGAGTGTCGGAGGATGTGTGATCAATGGGTATCCGTGGAACATCGTTGGGTGGGTCAGTCATCTTATCGAATTCAACGAATGGACGCCGAAAACCCCGGAAGGGTTCGTAAAAAATATCCCTTCCTGCAATATCTCATACAGAAAAAAGGTGTTCGCCCGGTTCGGAATTTATTTTACGGATATTTTTCCTTCGGAAGATACGCTTTTTAACTGGATACTGACGCAGAAAGGCGGCAGGATCTATTTTGATCCCAAAATTCGAATCGTTCATCTGAGCCGGGTAGGATTGAAAAAACTTTTCAAACACCAGGCCACGTTGGGCCGAGCTTCCGCAGAGGCCAGAAGAGTTTCAAGTTTACCGGGAAAGGTATTTGTCAAATATCCCGTACTCTGCATCGGAATGCCTGTGATCCGCTGGTTCCGCGCTTCCATTCGTCTGCTGAAAAAAGAACCGGGAATGCTACTTTTATTCTGGCTAATCACACCGCTCTATATTCCGGCGACAATTGCCTGGACCATCGGTTTTTTATCCAGAGGAAAATTTAATGAACCCAAGTACGTTGTTAATATAAATGCATCCAATTGAGGAGAAAATAAATTGAAGGTTTTAGTCACAGGGGGAGCCGGATTTATCGGTTCTCATTTATGCGAAACGTTAATTGGAAGGGGCGACCATGTGGTCGTAATCGACGATCTTTCAACAGGCCGTTATGAGAATATTTCTCAACTTGTCGGGGATCGGAATTTCAGTTTCATTGTCGATACCATTCTGAACGAAAAAATCCTCGAACAGCTCATTCGTGAATGTGATCTTGTATACCATCTGGCTGCTTCGGTGGGCGTCAAACGGATCGTTGAAAAACCGGTGAATACAATCGAAACCAATGTGTTGGGAACCCATTCGGTGTTAAGTCTGGCTTCAAAATACAACAAGAAAACAGTGCTTTTTTCAACTTCAGAAGTTTACGGAAAAAATCAGCATATTCCCTACAAAGAGTCGGACGACTGCGTGTTCGGACCCACGATCAAGAGCCGGTGGAGTTACGGGTGTACGAAAGCGCTGGATGAATTTTTGGGATTGGCCTATCACAAAGAGCAGGGACTTCCGATTATTATCATCCGTGTTTTTAATATGATTGGCGAAAGGCAGACCGGGCAGTACGGCATGGTGGTCCCCACTTTTGTCAAACAGGCATTGCAGGCTCTGCCGATAACAATCTATGGAGAGGGAACACAGTCCCGGTGTTTCACATATGTCAAAGATCTCGTCGGAACGTTGATTGAACTTTCCCTGCATCCCAAAGCAGTGGGCCAGATTTTTAATATTGGCAGTACAGAAGAAATCACTATTCAGGATCTGGCGAAAAAGATAAAGAAGAAAACCGGTTCGCAATCGGAAATCGTGTTTGTTCCGTACAAACAGGCTTATGAAGAGGGGTTTGAAGATATGTTCCGCCGCGTGCCGGACATTTCCAAAATCAAGGATTTGATCGGTTTTAAACCCAAGACGTCTCTGGATGAAGCAATGGAACTCATAATCAGATACGAAAAGAAAAAAATCGGTACTTGATTTATACGAATGGAGGTCATAAATGGAAAGATACTGGACAGATCGATCCTCAATATCTTTTCGAAGAGATCTGTGCCTGCTCGCTATTTTGATCCTCGCCGGTGGTTTTTTAAGGGTATGGAACTTGAATGTTCCAAGTTTGTGGGTGGATGAAGCCAATACGGTTTTTTCTGCGCAGGCCATGGAAAGAACGGGCGAAGATCTTTTCCCGTCCGGTAGAATCAACGGCAGGGCGCGACTGTACACGGCCGTGGTTGCTCTTGTTTTTCGTTTCCTCGGCGTCAGTGAAATGACGGCGCGGCTCCCCTCTGCTGTTTTCGGACTGCTTTCTGTGTTTATGGTTTATTTTCTGGGCAAGAAAGTATTCAATAATAAAGTGGGATTATGGACAGCGTTTTTTGTGGCGTTTTCCCATTTTGAAATTGGATGGTCCCGCACGGCAAGAATGTACACCCTGCTCCAGTTTCTGTCACTCTTGATTCTCTATATTTTTATTCTCGGATTTGAACGGAAGTCCCAATGGGGAAAACTTGAGAGTCCACTGGAAGGGAAACGATTTTCCCTGATCAAATTAAAGCGATTTTTTAGAAAACATCAACTTTCCCCGTTCTGGCTTGTTCTGTGTGTATTGCTGATCTGGTTAAATGCATTCCAGGTTCATCTTCTGGGAATTTTCCTTTTGGGTGGAATCTTTGTTTATATTTTATTTATGGCAGGTGTCCGCTGCCTTTCCGGGACCGGAGCGACATGTTTGATAAACAAATATTCTGTCTCTGTTCTATGCGGAATCGTTATTGCCGGAGCAGGCTGGTTGCTTGTACCTGAAGTTCAATCGTTGATCCGCTATTTTCTTTCCTATACACCGCCGTGGGCAGAAGGCGCATCTTCGGCCCAGAGCAGGCTGTACCTTTTCGATTTTTTAATTTCGCCGTATCGGTTTCCATTTGCTGTGTTTTTCTTTATCGGAGGAATTCAGCTGATCAGCCGGAGGGAGAAACTTGGATGGCTTCTGGTATTTGGTTTTCTTTTCCCTCTTTTCTCCCTGACAGTTATTTTTACGCACCGTGTACCGACTTATTTGTTTTACGTCTATCCCCTGTTTCTCATGATTGCCGCTTATGGATTTGTGAATTTGCTTGAGAGCGAACGGCTGATCATGTTAAAAGATTCACATTTTAAAAAGCAGTGGATCCGAGCTGGTGTGCTTATTCTCTATATTTTCATTTTTTTTATATCTCCCTGGTTTAGAATTTCTCTGCATATTCCTTTCCTAAAAGATGGTATCACGAATCTCGCTGTGACGCCGAATGAATGGAGAGAAGCCGGTCAGTATGTCAGGAAGCACTTTAAAGAAGGAGATGTTTCAATCACCAGTCTTCCCATTGTGGCCATGTATTATGGAATTCATTCAGATTACGATTTGAATTGGACGCATCTTTTACAGGCTAAAGCAGAGGTGTTCAAAAATTCAGAGGGGAAATGGGCTGATGTCTATGCCGGTGTGGGCTGTATTGAATCGGCCGACGAGCTGAAAGAGATTTTTCGGAATTACGGTTCGGGATGGCTCGTTGTAGCAAAATACCACATGGAGCATGAATTGATTATACCGGAACAGATGCGGGATCTCATTGAAAATCAACTCGAGGCGCCTTTTAAAACCAGGAACGAAACAGTCTGGGTGTATCATTGGGGAAAACCGGTTGAGGAATCCGATTGAATTTTAAACAGGGAACATTCTATTTGATCATGGCCTGGACGGTGCTGCTGCTCACAGGGTATGTATTAAATATTCTTCTGGCGAGGTATCTCGGTCCGGAAAGCTACGGGACCTATGGATTGGTTATGTCCGTGCTCCTGTGGATTGAAATCGTAATTATCAACGGACTGCCGTATGCCGTGCAAAAATTTATCTCCTCGGATCAATCGAGATCCGGCGCTATTCTCTGGACTGCCGGCAAGATGCAGTTTGTCACTGCAGCTGTCCTGTTCGGAATATCGTTTGCCCTGGCTCCGCTCATTGCCGGTTTCTTTAAGGACGCCGGACTTGTGGTCTGGTTCCGTATCGCGTTTATCGATATTCTTGTTTACGGTTTCTTTCATATTTTTTCTTCATATCAAAACGGGTTGCAACATTTCGGAAAACAGGCCGTGCTTCTTGTTATTTATGGACTGAGCAAGCTTGGATTTGTTGTTCTGTTCATTTTTTTAACACGAACGTTGACCGGGGTTTTTCTGGCCAATGTGGCCGGATCCGTTTTCGGATTGATAGCAGGTCTTTTATTTCTTGGAAAAGAGATTAAAATCGGAGTATACGATACAAGAAAGCTGATCCATTTTGCGTTTCCTTCGCTGTTATATTTTTTAATGTTGAACATGCTTTTTTATATTGATCTCTGGGTAGTGAATTATTTTCTGGGAAAAACCACAGGCGGATATTATGTGGCTGCCTCGACGATTGCGCGTATTCCCTATTTTATCGTTTTCGGATTGTCGGCAACCGTGCTGCCCACGCTTTCAAATAAACTGAAATCGGGTGTTTTAAGCGAGGCGAAAACGACCATTCAATCGAGTTTCAAGTTTTTTTTACTAATTGCGTTACCCATTGGTATTCTGATTACTCTATTTCCCCGCGACATTATTGTGTTTATTTATTCGGTTGTTTATATTCAAAGCGGATCGATTGTTCCCGTTCTGGTATGGGGAATGATTTTCCTGGCGTTTTTTTCAATCCTGACGACCATTATCAATGCAGACAATGCTCCCCATATTTCATTCGGGATTGCAGTGATGACTGTTGTGATGGATGTGATCATTAATGTCAAACTCGTTCCTGTTTACGGGACTTCCGGGGGGGCTTTTGCAACAACCGCTGCAGTCGGAATCGGTGTAGTGATTGCCCTTTTGTACGTGTATCGCCGGTTTCGTTTTCTTCTGAATTTCAAATCGTCACTCCGAATCGGAATTGCGGGACTGGTGCTTTTGGGTGCTGTAAAATTATTACAGGCAATCCATTTCAATTTTCTCTTGAGTGGCTTCATCGGTTTGATTTTATATGGTTTGGTCTTGTTGATACTTAAAGAAATAATTATTGGAGATTTTGTACGACTTTTTATTGCATCGGAAAAACATTGATCATCATGCGGAGTCATGAATTAATATGAAAATTGCCATCCTGGGAACACGGGGGATTCCTGCAAATTACGGTGGGTTTGAGACATTTACCGAAAATCTTTCCATTCGGCTTGCCGAGCGGGGGCACAAGGTGACTGTCTATGGCCGGTCTGGATACATCAAAACCAATGAGAAATATTTCAAGGGAGTGCGGTTGCGATTGTTTCCAACGATCATATCAAAATATATCGATACACCTTTAAATACAATGTTAACCACGACACACGCCCTTTTTCAGTCTTATGATGTGCTTTTATACTGCAACGCGGCAAACGCGATCTATACTGTTTTACCGAGAATATTCGGCGAGAAAGTGGCTTTGAATGTGGATGGTCTGGAATGGAAACGGGCCAAGTGGGGCCCATTCGGCAAATCTGTGTACAAGATTTCCGAGTTTTTGGCGACGCTGCTTCCAGATAGTGTAGTGACGGACGCTCGGGAAGTGCAGCGCTACTATCAGAAAAAATTTGGGAAAAATTCAACATGGATTCCGTACGGCGCTCCGGAAGCCCGTATTGAAAGCATGGATATTTTGAATCAATTCGGCCTCAAGAAACAGCAATATATTCTCTATGTCAGCCGATTGGAGCCGGAAAACAACGCTCATGCAGTGATCAGGGCATTTGAAAGAGTCAAAACAAACAAAAAGCTTATGATTGTTGGAGATTCACCGTTCAGTGTCGATTATGTCCGGCAATTGAAGAAAACTAAAGATCCCCGCATTATTTTTACCGGATATATTTTTGGCCAGGGATACGGGGAATTTCAATCTCATGCCTATTGTTATATTCAGGCAACGGAAGCGGGTGGAACACAGCCGGCGCTTGTGGATGCCATGGGCTATGGCAACTGCATTCTCGCCAACGATGTGCCTCAGCACAGGGAGGTTTTGGGCGAGGCGGGTATCTATTTTTCTGTAAAAGATATTCAAGATTTAGCAACGAAACTGCAACACATAACAGATCATCCTGCTGAAGTCAAATTGTATTCCGGCAAAGCATTGAAGCGGGTCCGCGAGAAGTACTCTTGGGATAAAGTCACATCGGATTATGAACAGCTGTTTCGAAATATGTTGAGAAAGAGAAATAATAATTAATTTGTCTACGACATATTAAACCGGGTAATATGTCTGGACATGTATGAAAATTTCATTGGGAAAAGGAGTCGTTTTCTATCGGATACATAAATCCATTTCTGGTAGAACCGAAGAGATTGGATGAAAACGATTTGTGTGACTGGTGGCAATGGATTGCTTGGCGTGAAATTGCTTGCTGAAGCATCTGGGAAATATGCGCTCGTTTCAGTGGACCTCCAGAAGGGTCCTCTGTTTGAATTTGAGCAGATGGAGTATGTCCAGGGAGACATTGCTCAAAGCGAAGAGATTTCTGATATTATTTCTGGTATCCGGCCGGATTGTGTGATCAATACGGCTGCATTTACCTATGTGGATCGCTGCGAAAGCGAAAAAGACAGTGCGTGGAAGGTCAATGTGGAAGGTGCCATGAATGTGGCTCAGGCCTGTCGATCGCTAAATATCAAAATGATACATCTTTCTTCAGATTATGTTTTTGATGGGGAGAACGGGCCGTACGACGAGGAATCGAAACCCCGACCGATCAGTTATTATGGCCTGACAAAATGGGAAAGCGAAAAGGAAGTAGCCAAAATTCTCGACGATTTTATAATTGCCAGGACGACAGTTCTCTATGGATATTTTCCCGGTATCAGACCGAATTTTGTGACATGGATGATCGATCAACTGAGAAACGGGAAGTCCGTTTCTATTGTGAATGATCAATTCGGCACACCGACACTGGCCGACGATCTGGCCAGCGCTTTGCTGATTCTTTTCGAGAAAGATAAAAGAGGAGTGTTCAATACAGTCGGAAACGAATTGATTGGCCGTCTTGAGTTTGCGAAAAAAATCGCCAGTATTTTTGATCTGGATTCGAATTTGATCAACGAGACCACGAGTGAGCGGTTACAACAGCCTGCTCTGCGGCCTTTAAAAGGCGGATTAAAGATCGACAAGATTAAACGGGAAACAGGATTTATGTTTTCTTCTGTATCTGAGGGATTGGAGACTATTAAAGGGCAAATGGCAAAGAAGGATTCATTTTATAAAAAGTAAATTCCGAATAGAATAAATTTTTTGGAGGATCGATGGGACTTGAAGAAATCCGATCGGAAATAGAAAAGCAGCTTTCTTTATACGTGGAGAAAAAGAATCAGGCAGAGGAAAAGTTTGTTCCCGGGAAGGACAAAGTCCAGTATTCCGGACCTGTTTACGGCGAGGAAGAAATGAAAGCAATGGTCGGATCGATTCTGGACGGCTGGTTTGGTGTCGGGAAAAATGCCTATCTGTTTGAGGAAGAGTTGGCATCCTATCTGGGGCTTTCGGATGCGATTGTTACCAATTCGGGCTCCTCCGCCAATTTAGTTGCAATTGCAGCCCTCAAGTCGAACCAGTTTAAGGAAAGGCTTGAAGACGGTGATGAAGTTATTGTCCCGGCCCTAACATTCCCGACGACATTCAATCCGATTATTCAAAATCATCTTAAGCCGGTGCTCGTGGATGTGGATCTGGGGACATACAATCCTAAAGCGGAATACATAGAAGAAGCCGTATCCGAAAGGACCCGTGCGATCATGCTGCTTCATCAATTGGGGAATCCGAATCCCATGGATCAGATTATGAAGATTGCCGAGAAGCATCGTTTGTTTGTGATCGAAGACACCTGCGATGCTCTGGGTTCCAAATACAAAGGCAGAATGGTTGGTACATTCGGTACGATGTCTACCTATTCTTTCTATGTGGCCCATCATATTACAATGGGTGAAGGGGGTGCTCTGGCAACCAACAGTAAAAAATTGGGACTGATCGCCCGGTCACTTAGAGATTGGGGACGAGCCTGCGCATGCCGCATTTGCGAGGTTGTCAAAGACCCCAACAAGCCCTGTCCCCATAAAACCAAAGGGGGTGTTTTACCTGATGGATATGATATCCGTTATGTCTACTCGAATATCGGATATAACTTAAAACCTATGGAATTTCAAACGGCAATGGGCCGAGTCCAGTTGAAAAAGGTCGATGGTTTTATACGACAGCGAAACGAGAACTTTAAAAAGTTGTTTAATGCATTCAAACCGTATGAGGAATTTTTTATACTGCCCGAGGCATTAGAAGGAGCGGAACCTGCCTGGTTTGCTTTCCCGTTGACGCTCAGGGATGGAGCACCGTTTCGAAGAAAGGATATTCTTCAATATTTTGAAGAATCCAACATTGAGACACGGCTCTTTTTTGCAGGGAATATCATTCGTCATCCGGCATATCTTGGGCTCAATTTTCGCACAGCGAGCAACCTGGAGAATGCCGACAAAGTTTTAAGAGACGGGTTTTTTATGGGGATTTACCCCGGGATTTCCGAAGAAAAGATGGACTATGTTTGCGAAAAAATAAATATTTATATGAAACGTTGGTAGACTGATTGTCAAATGACTCAAGAGAACAGAAAATTAAAAGGTCCTGAACAAGATTCCAAACCCGGAAGTGTGAAAAAGAATACTTATTTTATTACTGTTGGTCAGTTTGTTCAAATTGGATTATCTTTTATTCTTGTTCCGATAGCAGCCAGATATTTGGGTGATGAAGAGTTTGGAAGGTATTCGTTTGCTTTTATTTTTTCTTATTTCGTTTATATTATTGATGATTTGGGAATTACAACTTATGTTACTCGTGAAGTAGCAAAAAATAGAGATCAGGCAAATAAGTATTTTATTAATGGGGCCTTTTTAAAACTTGGTCTCATTTTTATTGCTGCTATATTATTAGGTATATATCTATATTCTTCTTCGTTTCCGCGAGAGAAAACCCTGACAGTGATCATTTTTGGAGTGTTTGGAATATGCAATTCTTTTAATTATTTAAACTACGCTATATTTCGTGCATTTGAGCGGATGGAATATGAAATGGCTATACTCATTTTTGAAAAAATTGTCATGACTGCTCTTGGCATTTTTGTTTTAATTAAGGGTTATGGATTAATAGCTTTTTCATGGATTTTTGTTATAAGTAGTTTTGTCAGTTTTTTAGCTGGTTATGCTATTATTCGAAGGGAATTCATTCACATTGGTTCAAGATTGCAGTTTCATTTTATGAAACAAATTATTGCAGTTTCTTTTATATTGGGAATAAACATGTTTTTAGCAAATATTCACGGTAAGATTGACACAATAATTCTGGCCACTATGAAAGGTGAAGATGTTGTTGGTTGGTACGCTTCAGCAATGAAATTAATTTTAGTTCTGGACATTATTCCAACTGCTTTAGTTACAGCCGTTTTTCCAAGGATTTCCCAGGGATTAAAAGGGGACATTCATAATAAGGATGTATCCACAATATATTCTATTGGATTTAAATATTTATTCTATTTGGCAATTCCCTTAATTGTCGGGACACTTTATACAGCGAATAAAATTATTTTATTGCTTTACGGGAATGAATATCAAAATGCGATTGGTGCTCTTAGAATTCTTATATTTTCAGCTGCCTTTAATTTTTTTAATATTTTCTTTAGTGGCTTTTTTTATGCCTTAAATAAGCAAAAGGAGTTTGCGTATTTGCAAATAGGCGCTATTGTAATAAATGTTATATTCAATTTATTGTTAATACCAAAGTATAATCATTTGGGCGCTGCTATTGCTTCTGTTGTATCTCATGGTTTTGGATTTGCCGTTTGTTTTGCAATTATACATTATAAAAAATATCATATTCAAGTAGTGGATTTGTTAAAAGGTTTATTATCTTCCGGTATAATGGCTTGTTTTCTATATTTTTCAAGAGCAAATCTTATTGTTACTGTAATTATATCTATTTTGATTTACACAGTGATACTCTATGCAACGAAGGGAATTCGTTTGGAAGAAATCCTAATCATTAGGAAGAAAGGTATTAAAGAAGGAAAAACCTATCATAATGCTTAATCCGTTTGCAAGAAAGTGGCCGGTAAAAATAAACGGTTTTTTAATTTTTATTTTTTTACTGGCTGTTTGTTTAAGAATTTTAATACTCATTCATTACCGGCATGCTGTCAGTTTTGATGAGGCTCACTTTGTTCGCCTTGCTGGGAATTTTTCCCAAAAGGGTATTCATGGTGTGCTTCATCCTTATTGGCCGCTTCTGTATCCTGTACTTATTTCTTTATTCAATATATTTATTGGTAATTTGGAGCTGTCTGCGAGAATATTAAATATTTTGACAGGGGCATTTTTACCTGTTTTGATCTACTGGTTAACCAATGAGCTTTTTGAAAGAAAGGAGGCCCAGCTTGCAGCAATATTAGTTGCGTTGCATCCAATTTTGGCCTATTATAACACCAATGCATTGACAGAAACATTATACTCTACAACAGCTATTGGAGGTATTGTTGTCGGATGGAAAGCATTAAAGACTCTTGATATTAAATTGGCGTGTATTACTGGTTTTTTGTTTGGTTGTAGTTATTTGTTCCGGCCAGAAGGTGTGGGATTTTTAATTGTCTTTCTTGGATTTTTAGCTGTCAGAATCTTACTGCAAAAAATAAAGTTCTTAACCGGAAGTAAGATGTTTATTTCTATTATTCTGGGATTTATCATTATCGCTTTTCCCTATTTATTATTTTTAAAAAGTTCAACCGGCAAATGGACTCTGAGTACGAAAGGAACTATCAATCAACAAATGGAATCCGCGGTTTATTTTAATTCGGGGGAGATTAAAGACCCCTTTTTCCATTTAACGGAGGATAATCAATATTTACCATATGATATGGCCCTTCATTTTGGCAATTTTCAAGAATTGACACAGTTTCAGGAGGGCCACCAAAGAATTGTACACATTTCGATTAGAAAATATTTGAAAAAATATTTTATTAATATGAGTGAACTTTTAAAGGAAACCATTCCCGGATTACTTACACTTCCTTTTCTAATAATTTTGGTCATTGGATTTTTTTCTAAATCATATCATTTGGATCAATGGCAGTTCATTAGTTATATTATGGTTTATTTTACCTTTTTTTGGTTTTTTTTAATACCCGTGTTTCATGTGAATCAAAGATACCTCTATCCTTTATTCCCATTATTATTCATTTGGATTAGTAAAGGATGCTGGTTCCTTTATAACTGGATTTTAGATAATATCAGGGAAGTTTTTAAATTGAAAAAAATATCAAAATCCAGAATAAATACAATATTTATTATTTCTTTCATTGTTTTTATTTGTCTTTTACCCGGAGGAGTGAAGCTTTTACGGATACAACCGGATAATACAGGAATGTGGGCTGAACCTGTTGAATTAAAAAGAGCAGGACTTTGGCTAAAGGAAAACACAGATCATCCACCTGTTCTTATGTCATTAAATAAAGCCGTGGATTATTATGCAGGTCAATATGATATGAGAAAAGGAGCCGCATTTTCATATGATTCTTTAAGTAGAAATATTGAATATGCCCGTCACAGGAAAGTTGAGTTTATCGTTGTAAGCAGCCGATATTTGGATTGGTTTCCCAATCTTAAGCCCTTTTTTAATGTAAATGTGAAGAAGAAAGAAATAGAATTGGTATATAAGGATAGTCATCCAGTTGGGATACAAACTTTAATTTTTAGACTAATTTATAAAAATAATTAAATTTTGTTTCAAATTAATTTTAGCGTCCACTATGGAAACTTCAAAACTATTATTTATTTTAGTTTCAGTTGTTATCTTCTTTTTAATACCTCTTTTAGTGAGAAATAAACGTCACTATTATTTGGGATTATCAGGATTTATCTTCATTTTTTCTAAAGGTTGGATTTTTCTTCCTAATGGTAATGGTCTAATGCTTGCAGATTTATCGATTGCAGGTCTGCTAATTTTAGCTTTTTTTTCTAAACGGAGATTTAAATTAAGTGTTTTCCCGATTGGTTGGGCTCTTCTTGGTATTTGTATTTGGGGTGTTATATCTTCATTATTTGCGAAACAGCAATACGTCGCATTTGTAGAATTGTCAAGATATTTTAGGGCTTATTTATTATTTTTATGTATATATCACCACATTCAAAGTGTAAAAGATCTCAGAGTTGTACTTAACTATTTTCTGATTGGATTTTTATTAGAATCGCTATTGGCTATATATCAATGGAAATTTGGTGCCTTGGGAATATGGTTCCTGGGAGAACGTAATCATGTAGGATGGCGCAGTACAGGCACTTTTTTTGTACCTGCATTTTTAGCCAATTACTTGGTTTTGGCATTGCCTGTTGCTTATAAATTTTTTCTATTTTATAAAGCCCCCAAAACTTCAACGACTATTTTTTATGGTATTATTTTTATTGTAGGTTTAGTCGGTTTACTAACGACTTATGCGCGGTCAGAATGGGTTGGTTTTTTAACTGCTTTAAGTATTTTATCTATATTTAGTATGTTTTATCGTAAAACTAAAATAAGAGCAAAATCGATGTGGATTATTCCTTTTTTAGTTTTATTTCTTGTTATATTTGCTTCCAGATATGCACCAACTGTTTTGTCTCAATTTGGTTCAACAAGGAAAAGTGCGTATGAAATAAGATTTAATCAGTTTAAAATTGCTCAGCGAATTATAAGTAGTAATCCGCTTTTTGGGACGGGATTAGCAAATTATCAATCTGCTGCTAGAGGCTATCTTACTCCTGAAGAAAGAATTAATCCTGCTAAATATATCATTTTTGTTCACAATTCTTACTTGTATATTACTTCAGAAATGGGTATACCAGCTGGCATTTTTTTTATTCTTTGGTTGGGTTCTTTTATAACAGTAGGAATAAAAATTCTAAAAGCTAAAATCAACCACCCTTTAATTATTAATTTTTCACTGGGTATTATAGGAGGAATTGTGGCTATTGTAGTTGTTTTTACATTTACTCCTGATATACATGCATATGATTTACTGTATCATTTGGGTTTTTATTCAGGTATTATGATGGCTGGGCAGAAACTTCTTAAAATTGCAGAAAGAAAAAAGGCGATACAAGATTTTAAAATACGGCGATTGGAAATAAAAAATAATGATGAAGAGGGAATGAACAGATAAAAGATAAAATTTGAATACTTGGCAAGATTATTGCAAATTTATTTTAGCTTGGAGTGATAATTTTATTAATGGATATTAAATTACAAACTGATGTAAATAAATGAAAATCTTAATGATTGATAAATATTATTTTATAAAGGGTGGAGCTGAAAGGTGTTTTTTTGAACTCAAACAACTATTAGAATTCCACGGTCATAAAGTGATACCTTTTTCAATGAAACATCCGAAAAATTTTCCCTCTAAGTATACATCTTATTTCGTGGATAATATTTCTTTCAACCCATCCTCCCTTATTCAGAAAATATATACAGGCATTCTGTCAATAGATCGAATTATCTATTCAAGACAGGCCCGGGATCAGATCAGAAAACTTGTCCGGACAACAAAACCCGATATAGCCCATCTTCATATGATTGATCATCAAATTTCTCCTTCTATTTTACCCGTTTTGAAAGAAGAAGGAATACCTGTTATACAGTCAATTCATACTTATAAGCCTATTTGTCCAAGTTATCGGCTTTATAATATGAAAAAGAACGAAATCTGTGAAAAATGCATTAACGGCGCATATTATAAAGCGATTCTTAATCGCTGTCATAAAAATTCGTATTTAGCCAGTGCGCTTGTTGCTTTGGAGATGTATATCCATAAATCTTTAAATTATTATAGGAAATATATCGATTTATATTTGATTCCAAGCAAATTTATTGGCGATAAAATGATAGAAGGAGGTTTTGATAAGAATAAAATACAGTTACTTTTTCATTTTATTAATCACCGGGATTATTCATATTTCCCTGACAAGCATGATTATTTTTTATATTTTGGTCGTCTATCAGAGGAAAAAGGACTATTGACACTCTTTAAAGCAATGGAAGGAATTAAAAATTCAAAATTGAAGATTGTAGGTGATGGTCCGATGCGTTTAAGTTTGGAGATGTATGTTGATGAAAAAAGATTAAAAAATATTGAATTTATGGGCTCACTTGATGGAAAAATTTTGAAATCTGTTATCTCTGATGCATCTTTTGTTGTTATCCCTTCAGAATGGTATGAAAATGCGCCGATGGTTATATACGAATCATTTGCAATGGGGAAGCCCGTTATAGGCTCTCGGATCGGCGGTATTCCGGAATTGATTGAACATGGAAAGGACGGATTTCTTTTCGAGCCAACTGATTATCAAGAATTAAGAAGTCAGATCAATCACCTGTTAGAAGAAAAAAAATTATGCTCACAGATGGGGAAAATGGCTTATAACAAGGCTAAAAAGTTATTTAATGAAAATATATATTATAACCAAATTATTCGGATTTATAATTCATTGATTGATATTGAAAATTGATTAAGAATGGGAGAACCTAAAGTGAAAAATAAAAATGGAATTTATGTTTTTTTAATATTGCTTTTTTTAAACAGTATTTGTTTCGTTCAAGCACAAGAATCGGTATTTGAAAGAAAGCGGCGCGAATATCTTCAGAATGAGGGCGAACCCAATTTGAAGTATTATTGTGAAAAAATCTGGGCATGGTTAGAAAAATTGAAAAACAATGAAATTAATGGTCAAACATATTATGTTAAAGATGTAGATGGTCGTTCGAAACCTGTCAATGAAGTTATTCATAACATTATAAGATGTTGGGGTAATCCTTGGTCTGGAGATGGAGGGCCGACATATACCTGGGCGTGGAAGTATGGGCCACAACAATCCGGTGTTATGTTGAGCTGGATATTGTGGCAATATGGGAATGTAATCAGTCAAAACGATTATAATTTTATATATAATCTTTTAAATGATTATTTCCGGCGCAGGGATTTTGGTACCGGCAATCCAAACAGCCAAATTGCGGACGTTGTGGTCAGGTATCTCTGGAGTCAAAACAATCAAAGTGTCAGAGTATTATATTCATACGATCCTCCTCCGAATCAAAATATTAAAACGTTCACATGGGAAGGCAGAAGTTATATTCCAGGTCAAGAATATAATTCTTATGAATTGTGCCGTGATTTATTGAATTATACAATAAATGTCTGGGTACATAGTGGGTGTTCAGAATTCGACAGTCCTGTTTATACATGGTGTTATGTTCATTGTTTTACGGCTTTATACGAATGGGCAATAGATCCCGTTATGAAACGAAAAGCAAAAATGATTACGGATCTTATTCTTTTAGAATCGGTTTTAGATTTTAGTGCCAATCAATGGGGAGGAGCTCTGGGAAGAAAATATAAAGAAGTATATGAAATCAGCGGGTGGGATCGATTTTATTGGGATGTTTTCTGGGATATGATTATACCTACACATGAACCACCGAAAAATATTTTTATATCGAGTTACCGGTTACCTGATGTGATTTTCGATATTGGAGATCTCAGTGATGAACCTGACAATTATTATCATATTAACAAAGAGTATAATAAAAGCATTTATTGTAAAAATGAAACAGGGAAATGGAATGTAGTTACTAAGTTTTATAATATGGGTGGCGGGAATGATAGCGAATGGCAGTTGTGTATTAAATCTGAGGATAGCCCAGGTTCTTATGGCCGGGAGTTTGTTGTGCCGTTTCGACTTTGGATTAATCAGTTGCTGCCCGGAGAGGATGAATCGGCCTGGAGTTTTACCTCAGGGAAAAATGGTTATCAATACATGAATGATATGTTGGTGTTCGGTACTATTTTACATATTTCGACCGCTGG
>CAZTZL010000019.1:0-24780 GCA_964617625.1 uncultured bacterium | reverse complement strand
AATACATGAATGATATGTTGGTGTTCGGTACTATTTTACATATTTCGACCGCTGGATACAATTTTGATATTGATCAAATGATAAATGGCTGGCGCTTTCTGAAGGAAGGAAGAACCATGGTAGCTATTATCATCGGTTCAAACACATCGGGTGTAGAGGTTGCCATTGAAGGTGTGGATTACGGATCATTTGATGAATTCAAGCAAGCCATTTTAGCAAAGGCCTCTATCAGTAATACTGAGTTTACAACGAGTCGTGGAGATGTGATCAAGACACAAAGAATCTATATCGGTGGAGGTTATCCATCAGTTGCAGTAGTTAAAAAACAAGGTGAATCTACCTATACACAGGTTTGGGATTTTCCATTTCCTAGAGTTGCCGCAGTAGACTACCGTGGGAACGAGATGGTGAAATGGGTTGGGAATAATATGATTGTGGAAAAAAATGGGAAACGACTTACATATAATTTTGACAATTGGACTGTAACGGAATCCATCATTAGTAGTGATACTGTTGCTCCATTACCACCGAACAATGTTTCAGTTGGGTCTTCGGATTAATATTTAAAGGATTTGAAAGACGGGATATATTTAAAAAATGGTGAGAATTCTTTTTTTGGTTAATGGATTTGCAATAGGTGGGGCTGAAGTCAAATTGTTGGAGCTTGTGAAAGAAATTAAAAAAAGGTCTCCACAAACATACTATCCAATTGTATGTGCTATAGGGCAGGGGGGCCCTCTTCAAGAAAGATTTGAAAAGATGAATGTTGAAACCTATGTTTTCCCCAAAAAGCACAAATATGATGTCTTTTTGATTTATAAGGTTTATCAGCTTCTTAAGAAAAAACGTATCGATATATTGCAAACCAATCTCTATTATGCTGATATTATAGGTGCTTATGCGGCAAAACTGGCTGGAATAACAAAGGTTATTTCGTGGGACGCAATGACAGCCCCTTACCATTACGGGATTAAAAATCTATTGGCATATCGTCTTGCTTCGAAATGGTTTGTCGTATCGGTAGCTGTTTCGAACGCTATCAAGACAAAGATTATTCAGGAAAGGCATGTTCCAGCTGATAAAACAACCACAATCCACTATGGTGTGGATTCGCAATACTTTTTAGATACAAAAAATCAAGCTTATCGAAAGATACTTGGATTTCATTCAAAAGATATTGTCCTTGGAACAGTTGCAAGATTATCGGAACAAAAAGGGCATCGATATTTGATAGATGCGATTAAAGAGATTGTAAAAAAATATGAGAATATTCGTGTGCTGTTTATTGGAGATGGTCCACTTCGAAAAGAATTGGAATTACAGGTAAATCAACTTGGACTGGATTCGATAATCAAATTTTTAGGTTTTCGTTCCGATGTAAAAGAAATTCTTGGTGTTCTGGATATTTTTATTTTACCTTCTCTGTTCGAGGGATTACCCAATGTCGTTCTGGAGGCAATGGCGTGTGGCAAACCTGTGATTGCTACAAATGTTTCGGGTATCCCGGAAATCATTGTGGATCACCAGACGGGGATTCTAATCCCCCCAAAAGATTCGAACGCTATTGTGCAGGCAATTTTTCAAATGTTGGAAAATCCAAAGAAAATGAAAATGATGGGGAAAATGAGTAGAAAAAGGGTCGAAGAAGAATTTAACTTAAAAAAACAGGTTAATTCATTTATTGAACTTTATGAGAAAATGCTATCATAGAGGAGGCAGATTGCTATGAAAATGCAACCTATAAATTCAATCAAAAAATTTGTAGTACTTTCGTTCGTTTTTTTTCTTTTTTTGGGATATGTTTTGTTAAATGCCCAGACTTTGAATCCTCCTTATCCAAGATTGGGAATTTTTACATTTAGCGGACAGACAGAAGCTTGTGTCGATATTTTTAAATATTTTGATGTTGTCGCTTCCGTGAAAAATTCCAATATGGCTCGACTATATAAAGAACAGAATCCCAATAAAATACTTCTTATGACGAGCGGGAATCTTTGTGACTGGTCGAGAGGAACAATTGAGTGGCCCGATGAATGGTATTATTTGGATAAGGACGGACAAAAATTTGATGTCTCTAATAATTTAAAAATGTATATGATGAATATAACAAAACTTTGCCCGAAAGTAGACATGGGAGAAGGATACGGACCGGAGACCTGGGTAGAGCATCAAGTTCGCCTGTTGGGAGAAATAATTGAACCAAATTATGAAGGATTTTTTTATGACTGGTGGTGGTCTCAGCCATGGGGTCATAATAAATTTTACGGGGATTTGGACAGAAACGGAGTTGCGGATGCCAGTGAATGGGGGGTCGATTCTGTTGTTACGCTATGGTGGAAAGGATTACTTGATTTTCATGATAAAATGTATCAAGTCCCAGGTGTCAACATCCAGGTCGTCCAAATCGGGAGCCCGGGAGTTTGGCCCTATGTAAATGGTGCTTGTTGGGAAGACTGGCCTGCATACATCGGTCCGTATCATTTATGGCGCCGCAATTATAATGATAGCAAGACAGTTTCAGATAAAGCCCCCCAAATTATCATTATGGACGGAGCACACAGTTATTTTAATGACAGATTTCCAGTCGTCCCGTATAAAAATAATTATAAAGCAGTACGATTCAATTTAGGCAATTGTCTATTAACGCGTGCTTATTTTTATGTCGACGAAGGGAATTTTATTGCCCATCACGGGAATGTTCATATCTATGATGAGTTTGAAGCCAAAGGTCAATTGGGATATCCAAGAACAGACATGATTGAAGTGGCAGGAAAACCCAGAGCGGCAACCGCTTATGCTGACTACGTTGTGGTAAGATTTTTTGATAATGGTGTCAGCGTGGTTAATGCAACAGGCTTGGAACAAACGATCACTGCTTCTGAACTAGCGGCAATGGATCCTCTTGCCGGATCGAAATATTACCGATTTTTAGGAGGTCAGGATCCGGAATTCAATAATGGGGAGGAAGTGACGAATGCGAATCCGATTGTTCTTTGGGGTGATGTTATTCAAACGTCGAGACCGGAACTTGAAGTATTTGGTGACGGAGCCATGCTTTTTCGGACAAAGAAAACATTAATTACTCCTATTGTAGTCGATAATAATGAGAACAACCAGACATCACCGGGTTCTGATCCGGCACAATATCAAGGTGGATGGGTATTCAGTTCAGATGGCGGAAAATTTTATGCGGTTTATACTGGCCGAAATTATGGTCCATTTCAACCCAATGGGTTTGCCTGGTCGCCGCCCGGTTCGGGAGAGAATGTTGCGACCTATATTCCCACTATCGGCGTCGCCGGTATGTATGAAATTCTTGAGTGGCATGGGTACAGAGGTTCTTCCCCGACCAATTATCAACTTGCGAGCAATGTACCGGCCAAGATAACCTTTGGCAGTGGTCAGGATACGACAGTTGTTATCAACCAAACTACAAATTTTGGCAAATGGAATAGTCTGGGTGTCTATTATTTCCCGAAGGGAACAAGCTCGGATGTCAGGATAACGAATCAAGCCAATGGTATTGTCATTTCGGATGCGATTGAATTTGTATATAGAGGCCCATCAGAACAGTATGACGCAACAGCGCCAGTTCCTCCTGAAAATTTAAGGGTTATCCAATTGGATTAAATCTTTATAGATACATTTATACTGGGAAGATAAAAATCTTCTATTGAAATTCACCGGTTTATCTTACATTGAAACAGATAAAAGTAGGCCAAGGGAAATTCCCCCTGTCCTTCTTTTTATTTTATTGCGGGTTAGAGTTATCGTTCTTTGATTGAAAAGCTTTGATCTTAGAATGGATTTGATGATTATAAGATTGTATAAATCCTGATTAATATCTTTATTATCTGAAAACAGAATTTTCGAAAAATCGCTGTTCGTGCTTGGTTTCGAAAACGCTTAATTCGGGGAAACGAGAAGGCATGATAAATCAACTCCTTAAAAATAAGACGAGTAATATATTCATTCAACTGTTCCGATATACAATTGTTGGAGGGATTGCATTTATATTTGATTTTGGAACCTTGTATATTCTGACAGAATTTTTTAATGTTTATTATTTATTTTCTGCTGGAGTTGCTTTTTTATTGGGGTTGTCTGTCAATTATCTATTAAGCATAATATGGGTTTTTGAAAAGCATAGGGTAAAATCAAGGTATTTTGAATTTATTGTTTTTTCATTGATTGGAGTTGTCGGACTTGCCCTGAATGAATTTTTTATTTGGTTTTTTACTGAAACGATTGGGTTTTATTATTTGTTGTCAAAAATTTTATCTGTTGTGTTTGTATATCTCTGGAACTTTTTTATTAGAAAATTCACGTTATTTCGTTAAGGATAATAAATGGATAAAAAGACCGCCATCATTATCGGTGCGGGACCAGCTGGGCTTACAGCGGCATACGAGCTAGTTAATAAAACTGATGTCAAGCCAATCGTTTTTGAAATGACGTCCGATATAGGCGGAATATCGAAAACGATTAGCTATAAAGGTAATCGTATCGATATAGGTGGTCATCGGTTTTTTTCCAAATCAGACAGAGTTACCAATTGGTGGCTAAATATTATGCCTTTACAAGGAAAACCATCGAGAGACGATATTATTCTAAATAGAGATGTAAACGTGTCAAAAGGGATAAAAGCGCCGGATCCTGAATGCTCTGACATGGTTATGTTAATCCGCAGTCGTGTCTCAAGGATATTTTTTCTTCGAAGTTTTTTTGATTATCCAATTTCTCTTAAATGGAATACTTTAAAAAATCTGGGAATAATCAGGATTGCTAAAATCGGATTTAGCTATCTTAAAATTCAGCTTTTTCCAATTAAAGATGAAAAGTCGCTTGAAGATTTTTTCATCAATCGGTTTGGCAAAGAACTTTATCTTATTTTTTTTAAAGATTATACAGAAAAAGTATGGGGTATGTCATGTGATAAGATAAAACCAGACTGGGGTGCTCAACGAGTCAAAGGTTTGTCCGTTATAAAAGCAATTTCTCACGCTATTAAAAGTACTTTAAGAAAAGACACTTCAATTCATCAAAAGAAAACGGAAACTTCCTTGATTGAAAAATTTATGTACCCCAAACTGGGTCCTGGACAATTATGGGAAGAAGTAGCACGAAGAATAGAGGAAAAAGGTGGTAGGATATATTTAAAACATAAAGTGACAGGAATTAAGGTGCACAATAAAAAAGTAACAGAGGTTATTGTACAAGAGGAAGACAATCATATTCAAAGAACCTATCAATCTGACTATGTTTTTTCAACAATGCCTGTCAAAGAGCTTATTCACGTTATGGCTCCAAAAGTACCAGTCAGGGTCAGGGAGGTTGCTGATGGCTTAATGTATCGAGACTTCATAACCGTCGGCGTACTTCTAAAAAAGTTGAAAATTACAAACAAAACAAAAATTCCAACAGTTAATAATATAGTACCTGATAACTGGATTTATATTCAGGAGAGAGATGTAAAGCTTGGCAGGCTGCAAATATTCAATAATTGGAGTCCCTATATGATTAAAAATCCTGATACCGTATGGATTGGGTTAGAATATTTTTGTAATGAGGGTGACGCATTGTGGAATAAAACCGATGAGGAGTTCTCGAAATTTGCAATCGATGAATTAATAAAAATCGATATCATTGAAAGAGAAGATGTCTTGGATTCCACAGTGATTAGAATGCCAAAAACATATCCTGCTTACTTTGGAACGTATGATGATTTTCCTGTCATCCAGAATTTTGTTAATACGATCGAAAATTTATTCTTAATAGGCAGAAACGGAATGCATAAATACAACAATACCGATCATTCAATGTTGACGGCCATGCTTGCAGTCGAAAATGTGTTAAACGGAAGAAAAACAAAAGAAAATATCTGGGGTGTGAATACAGAAGATGAATATCATGAAGAAAGATAAAACCACTCTATATTTTCTTGTGTCATTACTTGTGATCGGTGTGGTATTTCAGTGTGTTGTTTTATTTTTTATTATCGATCCCAGCGCGCTTAACTGGTATGATTCCGAATGTTATTATTCCATTGCGAGTGAATTGGCCGAAGGGGCTCCTTATAGCACGGCCGAATCAAGCGCCAATTTGTATTTTTCTCCGGGTTATCCGTTTATTTTATCATTAATGATGAGGATAGTGGGTACCCAGGTCGTTCACATCCGTTTGTTTCATATCGCCCTGTTCCCATTTTTTTTGCTAACACTGTATCAACTGGGAAGGCTATTGAAAGGCAAAACGGTTGGGTTGATCTCCGTCCTTTTTGCTGTTGTATATCCTTATTATCTATACCAGCCACTGGCACTGTATCCCGAATCTTTTCTTATTTATATTTTCCCCGGGATGCTTATCTTGATGTTTCTTCTCAGGGAAAAGATAAGGTACCCGCTTCTTATTTTGTTGTCAGGAGTAATTGCTTTGGCTGTAATGATCAGACCAGTTTTGGTATATCTAATTCCTTTTGCTTGGTTTATCATTGTAAGGTGGAAGGGATGTCCAATAAAACGAGTCATAGCTGTCGGGGCAGTTTTAACATTGATTCCGTCGGCGGTGGTTTGTGGTTGGATGGTCCGGAATAAAATAGTTCATGGGGATTTTATATTTTCCAAATCGGGTGCATATAATCTTTTATTGAGTTATAACGAAAATGCCGATTGGAGGATTAAAAAAGCACCTTTCCCGAATGACATTCAAGAAAGACTCCGTACTGCAAAAAATGATTCGGAGAAACAACAGATTTACAGGGAAGAGGCATTCAATTTTATTAAAAAACATCCCGTCAAGTCTTTGAATATTGCTTTTATGCAATGTCTGGATTTGTGGAACCCCATCCCTCGGACAACGATAGACGAGGGTTTTGCGCAATCCAAATATAAAATTTTAGCAGCTATTCCTTACCTGTTTTTTCTGATTGCAGGAGGTTTTGGGTTTGTAAAAGAAAGAAAACTTCTATTTTTCCAATTTCTTGTTGTTTTAATGGTGTTGAACACAGTATTCAATGGAATTGTTGCAATTTCAGTCCGTTATCGTTTGGTTACCGATTTTGCATTTATTATTATGGCTGCGTACACAATAAAAACAGGATTGGAAAAAATTCATCTTATTCATTATAATAATAGGGATAAATAGCTTTAAAACACTTTTATGACAGTTATATTTAAACATAATTTTAAATTTGAAGCAGGTTTGTTTTCATGGATCTAAATACAAGTTTAAACAGAGGTGTTTAATGATATCTCATAGATACAAATGTATATTTGTACATATCCCGAAAAACGGAGGAACAAGTATTGAATCCATATTGGGACACCTTGAAGGTCATCAGGGAAGGGAGGGACAGGACCATAGAAGTCTTCGAATGATGGCACCTAAGTGTAATCCGAAAATATTTTTATCTGCTACAAACATTCTTGAATTTGCACGATCGATAAAGTACAAATTTCAGAAACAAGTGAATCCGAATAACAGGTTGACTGTTACCAGAGAACAGTATAACAATTATTTTAAGTTCTCAGTTGTACGAAATCCCTGGGCCCGTGCTTTTTCATGGTATAAAAATGTAATGCGTGATGAAATACATCGAATAGATCTAAAAATAACAGGAGAGATAACATTAAATCAGTTTCTTCACAGGTTTATTGGCAAGGGAATGCTGAGGCCGCAAACATACTGGATCAAAGATTTTAACAATTCTATTCCTCTCGATTACATTTGCCGTTTTGAAAACTTAAACGATGATTTTTCAAATGTCAGTAAACGAATAGGACTTGAGCCAATGATACTGCCTCATAAAATAAAGGGTTCCGGTGAAGATTACAGAGAACAATATGATGAAGAATCGATTCAATTAATTGCTGACTATTATCAGGAAGAGATAGAGCTTTTTAAATATCAATTTAGAAAATAATCCATTTCGGACTGGAATGAAATAATCTGAGCAATACAATGAAAAATGTGTCTTTGATATTAAAAAATGAAAAATTAGCTTTTGGAGTTGTTTTTATCGCTCTTATTTGTTTTGCTTGGATTAACCGGTTTATTCAGGACGATGCGTTTATCTCTTTCCGGTATGCGGCCAATTGGATTCATGGAAACGGACTCGTATGGAATCCCGGTGAAAGAGTCGAGGGGTATACGAACTTTCTCTGGACTCTGTTGATCGGGATGGGGATGAAACTCGAAATCGAGCCCGTCACCTGTTCCTATCTGCTGGGACTTTTTTGTTTTGGGATTACATTAATTCTGACCTATCGACTTGCGATAGTGATGTTTAATTCTCCCTTGATGGGTCTTGTCATCATTCTTTTATTGGGAACGAATTACACATTCAGTTCGTATGCCACCAGCGGAATGGAAACACAGCTGCAAACGTGTCTGTTTGTTGCTTCCGCGTATATAGCGATAAGTTTTATTGACAGACAGGTATTCGATCCTCTTCGATTATTCGGACTTTCTCTTTTACTCAGTATGGCTGTTTTAACGCGTCTGGATTCTGCTATTTTCTGTCTAGTCGTTTTTATAAGTGTTCTCTATTTTGTTCTAAAAGAAAGCTCCAGTCTGAGCAAAAAGGTGGTTAAAAGCAGTATTTTATTGTTTCCTTTTTTAATTCTTGTTGGCGGATGGCTTATTTGGAAGTGGTCTTATTACGGTTATCTTTTACCCAATACTTATTACGCAAAAGTGAGTTCAGTGGCTTCGCTGAAGAAGGGAGTGCATTATATCTATCTCTTTTTTTTCTCGTATGGTCTCTTTCCATTCCTGTTATTTGTCCCTGTATTTTATAAAAAGATATGGATTCACCGCAATGCGGTTCTAATTGTTTTGGTGAGCCTTCTTCTGCTGTGGATGATCTATGTGGCCCGGGCGGGGGGAGATTTCATGGAATTCCGATTTATGGTGCCTGTCCTCCCATTTATCATTCTGTTACTGGTCTGGTTAATACGGAATTGTATCAACCAGCGTGAAGTGCAATGGATTTTCATTATTTGGATATTTTTTAGTTCTCTGCATCATCAATTCCGGTTTGGCCGATATATTGAAACCGGCGGAGTAGAATCGATAAAATTGCTCGAGCACCACTTGATAGATGAAGATGAATCCTGGATACAGATAGGAAAAGTGTTCGGAAAAGTGTTTAATGGTAATCCAAATGTGACTATTGCAACAACTGCCTGTGGCGCGATTCCCTATTATTCAAATTTAAGAACACTCGATATGCTTGGATTGAACGATCCCTGGATTGCAAGGTACGGTCATATTGTGAATGTAAAAACCGGACACCGGAAAATGACCACATTCTCCTATTTGATCGATAAAAGAGTGAATCTGGTTATCGGCCATCCTTTCATGAAGTCCATTGAAGATACGGCCAAAACGGCCTGGTTCGGTATGCTGTATAAGGATATTGAGGATAAAAAATTAATTCCTGAGAATTCACAATTTTTAGAAATCCCGATCAACAACAGATATAAACTTGTGGTTTATTATTTGACTCAAAACCCAATTGTGGATCAAGCCATTCTCCTGAATGGCTTGATTGCCTATCCTGTTTTTCATGAATAATATTTAAATTTATGATAAGGTCAACATGCATATTGTCTATTTAAACTACCTGTATGATCGTTTTGGGGTTTCCGTAGGCTCAACAATAAAAGCGATTGAATTGATGCATGCACTTCAACAGGAAGGCCATCAGATCGACATATACTGGAGAAAGAAAGAAGGCGGCAACGATGAGAATCCCCGAAAGACAATCCGTCAATTTTTAAAAAAACATTTTTCAAAGTATTTTCAGGAAATCAATCAGATCCTTCAGAATGCAAGATTTATTATCGAAGAAAGAAATCTGTTCGAAAATAGCAAGCGGCCTGATCTGTTAATTTCGAGATTGCATCCATATCTTTTTTCCCCATTCTTGATAGCGAAGAGATTGGGAGTACCTCATATTATTGAAGCGGACTGTCCCGCGGCCTATGAAGTCAGGCATTTTTATCCGGAGTATTTTCGTCATCCCAGTTTGTTGGAATATATCGAATTAAAAATGATCCAGCATGCAGACAGAGCTTTCTGTGTATCGAATCAACTTAAAAAGTATTTTGTCTCGAGAGGGATCGAAGATAAAAAAATTGAGGTCATCACCAACGGTGTGGATGTGGCCCGTTTCAATCCAAAAATTAATTGTCGATTGGTTCAAGAAAAATATCAACTGCAAAAGAAAACGGTGGTCGGCTTTGTGGGTTCTTTTCATTACTGGCACGGGGTCGAGAATCTCATAAGATTAATTAAGGCAATTGTGTCATCGGATTCCCGTATTGCCTTCATGATGATTGGACATGGAGGCGCCTTAAAATCGGATTTGGACCGATTTATCAGGGAAAGGAATTTAGAAGATCAGGTATTCTGTACAGGATTTGTTCCGCACGAAGAGATTCCTGTTTATATCAATGCAATGGATATCGTTGTAGCACCTTATCCCCCGCTCGATTTCTTTTATTATTCCCCCGTTAAAATTTATGAGTATATGGCCTGCGGGAAATCAGTGGTCACAACCAGGATGGGACAGATCACAGAATTGATCGAACATGGGAAAACCGGTTTCCTCTGCGATCCAGGTGATATAGAAGCTTTGATCGATACTGTTCAACGATTGATTCGGAACCGTGAAATGCGCGCAGCAATCGGTCGGAACGCAGCCGGATTCATTGCCGGCGCCCATACATGGCAACACAAGGCACGTCAGCTTTCCGTACTCTGCGAGGAAGTTCTCATGTCGAACAATCGAATGTTGACAATTTAATGTTAATCATGTATATTTATTTAAGTATTTTCATTTGCTGTCTAACTGAACAATGGGGAATTTATGATCACAACGTCTGAATTTAGAAATGGTCTGGTGATTCTTATGGAAGGTGAACTTTATACGATGGTGGAATTCCAGCATGTCAAACCAGGAAAAGGAGTGGCCTTTGTTCGTACAAGATTGAAAAATGTCAAAACGGGACGGGTAATTGACCGAACATTCCGATCCGGTGATAAGGTGGAAGATATACGGCTTGAAAAGAAAAAAATGCAATTTCTCTATAAAAGTGAGGATGAATTTGTCTTTATGGACATGCATTCATACGATCAATCGAGTGTGGATAAAAACGTCGTTGCGGATGCGGCGAACTTTTTAAAAGACGGGATGGAAGTTGAAATACTTTTTCATGGGAAAGAACCGATTGGAGTGGAACTTCCCATTTTTGTCGATCTGAAAATAGTCAAATCAGATCCGGGAATAAAAGGGGATACTGCTTCCGGTGGTTCAAAGCCTGCCACTCTAGAGACAGATACTGTGATTCAGGTTCCACTTTTTGTAGAAGAAGGCGAAGTTGTGAAAGTGGATACACGGACTGGAGCTTATGTCGAACGGGTGAAATGATTGTCAGAACGGGAGAATAGATATGGATATCAAGCATATTAAACGTCTAATCAAACTTGTTGAAACGAGCAGTATTGAGGAACTGGAAATACAGGAGGAAAATTTCCAGGTTCGCATCACAAAGGGAAGTAAACTTTCCGGAGTTCCTATGATTCAGGACGTTCATATGATCCAACCCGGATCTCAAAGGGCGATGGCTTCACATGTAGAAGCTTCTGTTCACGAATCCAAATCTGATGCGGTTTCGAAAAAAGTTGATGAAAATACTGTTGAAATTTGCTCACCTATGGTTGGTACATTTTATTGGGCACCTGCTCCCGATGCCAATCCCTATGTGAAAGAAGGGGATGAAATTCATCCGGGGAAAGTGCTTTGTATCATCGAAGCAATGAAATTGATGAATGAGATCGAAGCGGAAATATCAGGCAAAATCATCAAAGTTTTGGCCGAGAACGGGAAACCTGTAGAATACAATCAGCCTCTTTTTCTTGTAAAAAAATCTTAGGGTATTTGAATTGATTAAAAAAGTGTTGATTGCCAATCGTGGAGAGATTGCACTTCGGGTGATCCGGGGGTGCAAGGAGCTAGGCATAGGCACAGTCGCAGTTTATTCGGAAGCAGACAAGGACAGTCTCCATGTCCGGTTTGCCGATGAAGCGGTCTGTATCGGATCAGCATCACCGGCAGATAGCTACCTGAAAATCTCCAGAATCATCAGCGCGGCCGAAATATCGAATGCGGATGCCATTCATCCGGGATATGGCTTTTTGGCGGAGAATGCCGAATTTGCCGATGTCTGCGAATCTTCAGGCTTGACGTTTATAGGACCGACTTCTGAAATGATCTCCCGCATGGGGGATAAAATTTATGCAAAAAATGTGATGAAAAAAGCGGGTGTTCCAATCATTCCCGGAAGTGAGGGCGGAATTGCGGGGATTGATGAAGCAAAAGAGCTGATTCAAGATATCAACTATCCTGTGATTTTAAAAGCGGCAGCGGGAGGTGGTGGGAAGGGAATGCGCATTGTCAGAAGTGAGGAAGAACTTGCCAATGCATTCACGATGGCCCAAAGAGAAGCGGAACTGTCTTTTGGAAATCCGATCATTTATATCGAACGGTACTTTGAAAGTCCCCGGCATATCGAGGTCCAGTTGCTCGGTGACGGACAGGGACAGGTGATTGCTTTTGGGGAGAGGGATTGTTCGATTCAACGTAAACACCAGAAGCTGATTGAGGAATCCCCTTCTCCGGCTGTGGATGCTGGAATGCGGAAAAGTTTGATCGATGCAGCAACTGCCGGGGCAAAAGCTGTTGGGTATAGGAGTGCCGGTACGGTAGAATTTTTACTGGACAGTAATGGCGATTTTTTCTTCATGGAAATGAACACACGGATTCAGGTCGAACATCCGGTTACCGAAATGGTGTACGGGATCGATTTGATCAAAGAGCAAATCTGGGTGGCCGGCGGGGGTGCCTGTAAGGAGATTCATGTGGCGAAGGAACCGGTTGGTCATGCCATTGAATGCCGCATTAATGCAGAGGATCCGTTTAACGGATTCCGACCGTCACCCGGACTGATAACCAGTTTTCACATTCCCGGCGGATTGGGTGTCCGTGTCGATACGCATGCCTATGCTCTCTATCAGATCCCGCCTTTTTACGATTCTCTGCTCGCCAAATTGATTGTACACGGTGAAAACCGAAAAGAGGCGTTGAACCGGATGATGCGCGCGTTGGAAGAATTTATCATCGAGGGGATATGTACAACGATTCCATTCCACAAGCAGGTGATGGTGCATGAGGATTTTGTCAGCGGTCATTTTAACACACATTTTTTAGATCATTTTGAATTCAAACCTGAAAAAGAAATGTAAAGGAGTGTCAATGAATATACCGGAAAATCTCCGTTATACCAAGGAACATGAGTGGATCAAAGTAGAGAATGATTCGGCCATAGTCGGCATTTCTGATTATGCCCAGAATGAATTGGGGGATATCGTGTTTGTGGAGCTTCCAAAAACAGGGGATGCAGTCGAAAGCATGAAGCCCTTCGGAAGCATTGAGGCCGTAAAATCGGTTTCAGATATTTTCGCGCCGGTTTCCGGAGTAATCATCGAAGTCAATCAGGAACTGGAATCGAGTCCCCAGCTGATTAATCAAGATCCCTATGGCAAAGGGTGGATTGTTAAACTTAAAATATCGAATCTCCAGGAGTTGGATCAACTGTTGTCCCCGGGCGATTATCAAAGTCTTGTCAGCTGATAGTAGATCAAGTTTAAAAATTCGAACATTCGCATTCATTAAACAAATACTAATTATTAATGAAAAGGAGAAAAGCTATGAGACAGGCAAATGACAAATCAAAATGCGCCGCTTTTATTTTCATGATTGCTATGTTCTGGAATTGGACTGTCGTGTTCGGAGGGAATATCCTCCAGGATTGGCAATTCGATACTTATCCGTCCTACTGGAGCGGCTGGATCGATAATGCCAATGTGGTGGCCACGCTCTCCAAGGACACCAACAGTGTTTTATCCGGAAAGAATTCGCTCCTCCTGGATATTACAGAAGGCGGCTCGGATTACTGGGGTATTCAAAGGGTTCAGAATGCAAGAATTGAGATGGACTATGATTATACGATGAGTTTTATGGGAGTGAAAGAGGATGGTCCGGACTCTGTAGCCATTCACATGCTCTTTGAAATCAGCGCGGATCCTTACACGAAATATTTTGATCTCACCTACTATTTGCACGATGAACCGAAGCATTTTGGCCCCTATCTTTTTGTTCCACTACAAGATGATCCCACGAATCAGTTCAAACTGTTTTTTGGCGGGACCGACAATGTCAAGATCTGGGTGGATTCGGTTGTCGTATTAAAGGTGGGGCCCTACTGGCGGAACGTGGAGGTCGATCCGATGTCGGCAGCAGTTACGGCGGAATGGAGAATGACGCCTTCTCACAGTCCGATGAACGCTGTGGTCGGTCTTTCCGAAGGAGAGGCGTCCTATCAGGAGGATTTAAGTTGTGTGGTCCGGTTCAACACAGACGGCTATATCGATGTCTGCAATGGCGGCGATTATATGGTGGACGATACGCTCTATTACCAGGCCGGCATAAGATATGATGTCACAGCGGATGTCAATGTTCCGGATGAAAAATACTCTGTCGCTGTAAAACCGCAGGGCGGCGATGAAAAAGTAATCGCTGTGGGTTACGATTTTCAGGCTTCGGGATATCCGTTGGATCATTTGGTCATCAATACGGAACTGGATCCTGCTCTTGGTGGTGTGGAAGACAGCCACATCAATGTGACCAACTTTGACGCGGAAGTTTCCGTGGACGGAAGAGATGGAAGGGGGATTCCCGCATCTTTTCATCTGGAACAGAACTTTCCAAATCCGTTCAATCCGAAAACAGCCATACGGTTTTATCTTCCTGTACAATCGAAAGTATCCCTGCAGATATTTGATATCAGGGGACGGCTGGTCAAGGAATTTGGTTCTGCTAATTATGGCACTGGCGAGCACACTCTTATCTGGGATGCCACCGATATACACGGGATCGCTGTTCCCAGCGGTGTTTACAACTACCGGTTAAACGCTGGCCGGTATAGTGAAAACAGGAAAATGCTTCTTATTAGATAATTCAATATTCGAATGTTTTAACAATCAGCTGATCATAATCGAAATTCTTTCGGAGCAGAAATGAAACAGATTGTGATCGGCTGAATTTTTCTTGTTTTATCCATTTGCAGTTTGTTTGTATGTTCAGAATATTTGTATACTTTTTTAAATGGGTTGATACATGCCTTTTATTCCCACAACTGAATCGAATCGTGAGGAGATGCTCAAAGCGATAGGAGTCTCCGATTTCGGGGAACTCCTTGAATCCATTCCAGATGAGGTTCGTTTCAAAGGTGAATTGAATCTGCCAAATCCGCTTTCGGAGTATGAAGTAACGCGGCTTCTTGAAGAGATTGCCGACAGGAACTGTCATGCCGGTAAATATGTTTGTTTTCTCGGTGGAGGCGCGTATGATCATTTTATTCCTGCAGCAGTCAAACACATCATCGGACGGTCCGAGTTTTATACAGCCTATACTCCGTATCAGCCGGAGGTCTCGCAGGGAAATCTTCAGGCGATATATGAATATCAGAGTATGATCGCCGAGCTGACCGGAATGGATGCGGCCAACGCTTCCATGTACGACGGAGCATCCGCACTGGCTGAAGCCGCGCTTCTTGTTCACGCTCAGACCGGAAGGCCGGATATTTTGATATCGAAGGCGGTTCATCCCTTTTATCGGAAAGTCATTTCGACTTATTGTAAAGGAAGCGACGCAGTAATAAAAGAAGTGGGTCTGGATCAGGGAATCACGGACTTGAACCGGCTCAAGGAGTTGGTCAATGAAAAGACGGCAGGCGTTCTAATTCAGCAGCCCAACTTTTTTGGGCTTCTTGAAAATGTGGAAGAGATTGAACAAATCGTTCACAAATCAGGCGGCCTGTATGGTGTTTCCGTGGACCCCATTTCTCTTGGTCTTTTAAAACCGCCCGGAGAATACGATGCGGACGTTGTTACGGGGGAGGGACAGGTTCTCGGCAATTTCCTGAATTTTGGCGGACCGTATGTGGGGATCTTTGCTGTTCGGAAAGATCTGATCCGGAGACTTCCTGGAAGACTGGTGGGTGTAACTCAGGATACGGAAGGAAGGCGGGGATTTGTCCTGACTCTTCAGACCCGTGAGCAGCATATCCGGAGGGAAAAAGCCACTTCATCGATTTGCACGAACGAACAACTCTGTGCTCTGGCATCCGCTGTCTATCTTGCATTGATGGGGAAAAAGGGATTGCCCCAGGTGGCCAATCTCTGTCTTCAGAAGGCTCACTATCTCGCTCAAAAACTGGACGCAATCGACGGGCTCGAACTGATGTTTCCGGTGCCGTTCTTCAAAGAATTTGCCGTTCGATGTTCAATTTCTCCCGAAAAAATTATCAGCGCACTGCAAAAAGAGAAAATTTTTGCAGGGATTCATTTAAGCCGGTTTGATTATGGAATCAAAGACGGGCTTCTGATTGCTGTTACAGAGAAACGAACAAGGGCAGAAATCGATCACTATTGTGAGGTGTTGGAGAAAGTAATCTCTTAGAATCATTTTCATACAAATGAAAAAGCCCCGCATGAGAAGCGGGGCTTTTGTCTTTTATCGAATGTCAAAACATTTATATTCCCTTTTTATCCAGTATCTTTTCGATCTCATCCATGGTACGGTTCATCATGTCCATGGTTTTGTTGAACGGTTCGGCTGTGGTCATATCTACTCCGGCCTTTTTCAGGAGTTCAATAGGATAATCCGATGAACCCGAAGAGATGAAAGAGAGGTATCGATCCACGATGCCTTTTTCTCCCTGAAGCACTTTTTCGGCCAGTGCTGTCGAAGCGGTGTAAGAAGTGGAGTATTGATAGACGTAGAAGTTGTAATAAAAATGCGGGATGTAGGCCCATTCTACGCTATAGAGATCGTCAATGGCCATGATACCCTGATCAACGCCGTAGTATCTTTTAAGAATATCGTTGTAGATTTTCGTTAGTACATCGCCTGTAAGAGGTTCTCCTTTTTCCGCTTTCTCATGGATTTTCAATTCGAATTCCGCAAACTGGGTTTGGCGGAATACCGTACCTTTAATTCCGTCGAGTCGCTCCATCAACAGTGAAAGCCGCACGTCATCATCTTTGATTTCATTGAGCGTCTTCTCCATTAGAAGAATTTCGTTGAATGTGGAGGCGACTTCCGCAACGAAAATCGCATAGTCGGATGTGGGGTATGGCTGATATTTATTGGAATGATAACTGTGCATGGTGTGGCCCAGTTCGTGCGCCAGTGTGCTGACGGCATCATAATTTCCATTGAAATTCATTAGAATATAAGGGTGAACATCATAGGCGCCTCCGTTTGAGTAGGCACCCGATTTTTTCCCAGGTGTCGGATAGAAATCGATCCATCGGTTCTGAAATGCTTTTTGAACGACATCCGCATATTCTTTACCGAGGGGTTTTACTGCATCCGCTACCATTTTCTTGGCTTCTTCAACCGAATATTTCAGGTCGATCCCTTTTACTGTCGGGGCATAAATGTCCGAGTATCTCAGCGTATCCACACCAAGCATACGTTTTTTTAATTTCAGATATCGGTAAAAACTATCCAGATTTTTGTTCACATTCTCAATCAATGCGTAATACACATCGGTTGGAATATTATTGGCATCCAAGGCGCTTTCCAGGCAATTTTTATATTTTCGAACGCGGGCATAAAACATATCCGATTTTACATTTGCGTAAAGATCGGCTCCGAACGTCTGCTTGAATTCCTGATGGGCTTTCCAGAATTCCTGAAATACCTTTTCCCGGTCTTCCCGGTTAGGACAGGCTCTGTATTGGACATAAGCGGATGGATTCAATGTCACATCGGTTCCATCACTCAGTTTGATTTCGGGATAGGGCAACTCGGCGTTGCTGAAGATCGTGTAAATTGATTGCGGACCTGACGACATCAATCCGGCTTCTGCGATAATCTTCTCTTCTTTATCAGAGAGCAGATGGGCTTTCTGCCGCTGGATGTCGTACAAATACATTTTGTAAGGTTTCAGTTTTGGTTCTTTTTTCAGGAATTTTTCGATGGTTTTACTGTCCAGTTTTACTAGTTCGGGTTCGATAAAAGAATTTTTGGAATCGTAATCGGTCCAGATCTGAATCAATTCCTGCTTCTTGGCCATGTTGTCCGCGTTTCTTGTGTCCTGATCTGATTTCATTCCGGCATAACAGTAGAGGCGGCTGAGTTCCTTGTTGATTTCGCTGTTGAATTCCAGACATGCGAGCAGTGTCGCTGCAGAAGACCCGACTTTATCTTTGTACTGTTCGATACCCCCCATTTTGGCGACAAGGTCTTTTTTGGATTGATCCCAAGCTTCATCAGTAGGATAGAGATCGGCCAGATTCCAGGTATATTCTACCGATATTTCAGATCTCTCCATGGCTAGTACCAGCGCTTCTTTGGGTGTGCCCGATAAAAGAAAAGTGAGTGCCATCATACCACCTATTAGTTTTTTCATAATCGCTCCTTTAATATTATAAGTTTCAAAATTTTTATCTGCAAGAATATTGTATGTATACTTATCATAAGTATTTATGTTCCAGAGATAATTACAATATTTCATCGGCATTTAAATTAAAAAAGACTGCCGAAAGATGCAACAGGAAAAATGACAACTATAGTATCTATTTAAATTGATTGATATTTTCATAAATAATTATTAATTTTAGCTGTTTATTTCGATCACTTTTAATTAAAAAAATGATAACAGAAATTAAAAACTCAAAATGGCTTCTTATCGATGTCTTAAAAGAAGCGACCCGCTTTCTTGAATCGAATGGAATCACCCGTGCGAGGGGAAATGCGGAGCAGCTGCTGTCTCATGTGCTTGGACTGGAAAGAATTGGGCTCTACCTGAAATTTGAGCAGCCATTGTCTGAAAATGAGAGGGAAACATACAAGCAACTGCTCCGAAGACGCGCAAAACAGGAACCTCTTCAGTATCTTATCGGCAGTACAGAATTCATGTCACTTCCTTTCAGGGTTAACCCGGGTGTTCTGATTCCGAGACCCGAGACCGAGATTCTGGTAGAAAAAACGATTGAGCAGATCAAGAAAAAATTTGCTCAAGATAAAACAGTGATATGTCTCGACATTGGAACGGGAAGCGGGAACATCGCAGTGAGTCTGGCGCATCAGTTAGAAAATGTCCACGTGGTTGCCGTGGATGTGGATGCCGGGATTCTGACTGTTGCCGAAATAAATGCCAGGTTGAACAGCGTCGAAGACTGTATCGAATTCATGCATCTGGATATTCTCGATGAAAAATGTGTCAGGAAAATAAATCAGCAATTCGACATTGTGATTTCAAATCCCCCGTATGTTTCCGAAGAAGAGTACGGGCAGCTTCCTGAGGATGTCCGGGAGCACGAGCCGAAGATTGCGCTCGATGGCGGCCGGGACGGTCTGCGGTTTTATCGGCGAATCGCGCAGGTGCTTCCGGAATTGCTAGAGAAAGATGGATTTGCCCTCTTTGAAATCGGTGTGGATCAGGCTGATCCGGTTAAAACAATTTTTAAAGGATCATTCCTCAAACGAATTGAGATTATCAAAGACCTCTCCGGACGAGACAGGATTGTTTATTTACAATGAATGAAGGAAACAAAATGGATCATTTGCATGTAAGTGTGGCCGGTGTCAGAGGAATTTGGAGAAAGACGCTGTTTCCCGAGACAGCCATCCGGTATGGTACTGCGTTTGGCAGCTATCTCAAAGGCGGAAGAGTTGTCTTGGGACGGGACACGAGAACAACCGGTGAGCTGTTCAGTTCGGCGGCGCTTTCCGGACTGATAGCCGCAGGATGCGAAGTGATTGATATCAATGTCGCTCCGACGCCCACCTGTCAGCTTTCGGTGAAAACATTTCAGGCAGATGGGGGGCTTATTATCACGGCGAGTCACAATCCGGTCGAGTGGAATGGCCTGAAATTCGTAAACCGGGAAGGTGAATTCCTCAGCCCGGCCGAACATGAAACATTTACACGTATTTTTCAGCAGAACTCGGTCGAGTGGGCCGATGTATTTCATCTCAGGCCCTCGCATCGCATTCAGGAATATCATCAAAGAGCCATTCAAACACACATTGATAAAATTGTTCGGCAGATTGATATTGCTTCAATTCGGAAAAGGAAATTCAACGTTGTTCTCGACGCGGTAAACGGTGCCGGTTCACGTTTGCTGCTTCCTTTGCTGAAATATTTGCACTGTTCCATCACTGAAATCAATTGTCTTGAAAATGGCCTATTCCCGCGCGGGCCGGAACCATTGAAAGAAAATCTTTCCGCGCTTTGCGGTCTTGTCAATGAGAAGAAGGCCGATATCGGTTTTGCCGTGGACCCGGACGCAGACCGTTTGAGTCTGGTGACTGAAAAAGGAGAAGCGCTCGGAGAAGAGCTGACACTACCTTTAGTAGCACAGCATCTTCTTCGAAAAACCGGTGGAAGCGGAACGATTGTAACCAATTTGAGTACTTCGATGGCGATTGATCGTGTGGCCGAAAAACATGGCGCCAAAGTAGTCCGCACAAAGATCGGCGAAGCACACGTGGTTTCGGGCATGAAGGAACATCAATGTATTGTCGGTGGTGAGGGGAACGGAGGTGTTATCGTTCCGGCAGTGCATTACGCGCGCGACACGGGTGTGGGGATCGGAATCATTCTGGACAGCATAGCGGAAACGGGACAGACACTTTCCGAGCTGGCCGGAGAAATTCCGGAATATGTGATCGTGAAAAAGAAACTGGACTGCGATCAGGATCGAATTCCAAACATTCTGGACAGTCTTGAAAAACAGCACCCGGATGCAGAAGTCGACCGAACCGATGGTGTGAAACTGATCTGGAAGGACAAATGGATTCATGTCCGTAAATCGGGTACGGAAGGTTTGTTGAGGGTTTTTGCCGAAGCTTCCACTTTTAATGAAGCTGAAGGGATGACGGACTCAGTATTAAATAAAATTCAGAAAATGATCTCATAGTTATTTTAACATAGGAGAAACCTGGTAATGAATCCAAATATATTTAGAATGTATGACATCCGGGGAATCGCTGATGAAGATTTAACCGACGAAGTGGTTGAATTGATTGGGAAAGCCTATGGAACGTTTATGGTTCGGAAAAAGTACCGGCAGATTTCAGCGGGGAGGGATCTGCGCCTGTCATCGGAACGGATTCAGAAAGCAGTGATTCGAGGTATCCTGTCTACGGGCCTGGATGTTATCAATGTAGGGCTTCTTCCCACGCCGGTGCTTTATTTTTCGATTGTTCATTTGAACACCGACGGAGCCGTGATGGTGACTGGCAGCCACAACCCGATCGAATTCAACGGTCTGAAAATGAACGAGGGAATTCTCTCCATCTACGGGGATGATATTTTACATTTGAAGCAATTGATTGAATCCAGTGATTTTGAAAATGGATCGGGAACACTCACCCATCAGGAGGTTGTGCCCGATTATAAAAAGATGCTCAAAGAAAAGATACGACTCAACCGAACCTTTAAAATCGTGATCGATGCCGGCAATGCCACGGCCGGTCCGATCGCGCCCGGAATCTATGAGGATTTAGGCTGTAAAGTCATCAAGCTTTACTGCGAACCCGACGGCAATTTCCCCAACCATCTTCCCGATCCGACAGTCATGGAATATATCGTCGATCTGAGAAAAAAAGTTATCGAAGAAAAGGCCGATTTCGGACTGGGGTATGACGGCGATTCGGACCGGGTCGGTGTGATCGATGAAAAGGGACGTCCGGTGTATGCAGATAAAATTCTTGCGCTTCTGTCCAGAGAAGTGCTCTCGCGGAAACCGGGGAGTAAAATCATTTTCGATGTCAAGTGCTCACAGATGCTGCCCGAGGAGATCAGGAAAGCCGGCGGCGAGCCTCTCATGTGGATGACCGGGCACTCACTGATCAAGAAAAAAATGAAGGAAGAGAATGCTCCAATTGCAGGAGAGATGTCCGGCCATATCTTTTTCAAGGACGGGTACTTCGGTTTTGACGATGGCATTTACGTTTCCCTGAGACTGGCACAGATGCTATCCAATTTGGATAAGACTCTGGGAGAGTTGGTGGATGCGCTTCCCCAGTTTGTTTCTACACCGGAACTCCGTATTGCCTGTCCGGATGAAGACAAATTCGAAGTCATTCGGAAACTCATTGATAATTTTAAAAAAGAGTACGAAGTAATTGATGTAGACGGAGCGAGAGTGCTCTTCGGGGATGGCTGGGGGCTGGTGCGCGCTTCGAATACACAGCCTGTGCTCGTCCTCCGTTTTGAAGCGAAAACGGAGAAAAGGCTCAATGAAATTCGAGATGTTTTCAAGAAGAAACTGTCCGGATTTCCCATGGTTAAAATTTCGGAACTGGACGGATGATTTTTATTCGAGGATTTTATCCCCGATATGTTTGAGATCTTCGAGTTGAATCGGTGTGAAGCCTTCTTTTAATGCGATCCGGATTTCTCTCTCCGAATTAAATCCCCAGCAGGCCAGATAGCAGTGAATGCCCAGATCCTTGACTGCCAACAAGTGAGAGACTTTATCGTCGATGAAATGGATTTGGGAAAAGTCCACCTGTTGTTTCTTTTGGAGCCGGAGCATGTGGTCCCGTTTGGAGCGGGCCAGATCCTTGTCAAAAATATTTTCGGGCTTGAAACAATCCCTAAGACCATATCTATCCAATAGAATGGTCACCGAAGGTCTGTCCTTCGATGTGGAGATGGCCAATGTGAGTCTGTCAGAAAGTTTGCGTATCGTATCGGGGATTCCGGAAAACGGGTGCAGAAGATCCAGCCAATTTTCCAGATCTTCTTCCCGCATTTGTGACCGGATTTGATAGAACGTTTTGTGAAACTCATTCAATCGATCCGATGAAAAATTCTTTTTAAAACGATTAAACTCATCCTGGCAATGGATTTGATCCGTTTGTTTTTGATCGATCAATGACAGCAGAACAAAATAATCTTCTGCGCAGTTTGCCAGAGGCATCAGGTCTGAGAACGATTTGAATGTTTCCGGAAATTTATTTTCGAATTCAATCACATTGTCAGACGCAAGGGGTGCATGGTGCGGCAGGTGATGATCATCAATCAGACGGATGTATGTATTTAAAGCAGTGACAAAAGAATCATGGATCGAGTTGCAGATGACGCCGTCAAAATCAAACACCAGAATCTGTCTGTTTTTATCCACCTGATCCGTCCGGTTTTGTCCTATCGATAGCTGTTTACGCATTCGGCTGCGTAGTCGTCGTAGAGTTTAAGAACAGATTCATCCAGTTCGTTTTTACGGATAAAATCCTCGAGCAGGTCTCTTCCCCATGTCCAGCTTTCTTCTTCGAACGTGGCTTTGATGGCCCCTTCGGGAGTGTCTATCAATTTCCAGAAATGGGTTTCCCTGCCGGAGGATGTCCATTCCTGGAATTGCAAATAATGCCCTGCTTCGTGAAACAGTAAAAACAAGGGTTTGGTAAAATCGGGATTGCCCTGTCTGTGAAACACGACAATGGTATTTCGATCCCTGGACGGCGGAAAAAAATAGGCAACAGCCTGCTGCAGTTCGATGAATTGAATGTTCAGGTCGGAAAAGGTGTCCCAGCAGAGGAATGCTTTGGCTTTGTCAAAAACCGGCTTTGATATCATGATCGGGATTCGATAAAATCAGCGACATAGATGTACCGGAACTTTTCGCCCTGATATACTTTCACTCCGGCATAGGTGCCGTACACAATGGCCGCAATTCCAAAAAGAACAAGCACGGGAATCAGAAGAACCCCGATTAGAATAACGGAAAGAATACCAATCAATCCGCCAAGAATCAAACTGATTATGTATACTGCTGCCTGGTAGTAAAACGCCTGTTTGCCCTGAAATTCAATCACTTTGGACCGATCCGGTTTGCTGCGTTCCAAAAGCCAGATCAGGAGAGGCACCAAAATCGAGAAGGGGCCGATGATTAAAACAAGAAGGATTGAAAAGTGCGCGAGAGATGCAACCAGTGCCGGATCTTTTGATTGGGCCGTTTTTTTCTTTGGTTGAACCGCTTTGTGCTCTGCCATCAAATAGTCCCTCCTCTATTTTGTTTTTGCCAATGCTTCCAATGTTTTGATCAGCAGATTCCAAAAACGTTCGACTGATCCGATATGTACCCGTTCATCGGGCGAATGCGGATTTTGAAGATCGGGCCCGAACGAGATCATATCCATTCCGGGGAATTTTTCTCCGATAATACCGCATTCGAGACCTGCATGAATTGCTTTAACATCAGGGTCTTTTTTATAAAGGTCTTTATAAATCGTTTTCATTGTTTGAAGAAGTGGGGATTCGAGATTGGGCGTCCATGCGGGATATCCGTCAAGATGTTTTGTCTTTGCACCGGCAAGAGAGGCGACGGCTTCGATTTTTTTCCGGACGGCTTCGAGTGCCGAAAGAATGGAGCTTCTGCTGCTGGTGTGTATTTTGATTTCATTTTCAGAACACCGCGCTACAGCCAGATTGTTTGAAGTTTCAACCAGCCCCGGTATTTCCTGGCTCATTGCCATAACGCCGTGCGGTAGTCCGATGACCAGGGAAAGGAACCGTTTTTGAGAATGTTCATCCATGGGGAAAACGGAAGATTGATCCAGCGGCTGGATGTTCAGTCCTATTTCTTTTTCGACGGTTTTATATTCGAATTGTATTTCGCTGAATTTTTTTCTTA
>CAZTZL010000018.1:39120-45115 GCA_964617625.1 uncultured bacterium | reverse complement strand
CAAATTTATGTTGATTATCAATCCCAACCTATTATATTGAATTGGATAGTTCCTGTCGCCTGGATGTGTAACATTGTTTTGGGTGTTACGTAAACATCTGAAATGATCGAGAGAAAATGATTTATGAGAAATTGGCGGTCAGTATCATCATGTCATTTTTAGACAAAGGAGGCCGTTGTGGATGATCAAAATTTTACACGGACAGATATGGATGAAGAATCCATTCGAAATGAGGAAAACCTTCCCGAAGATGAAGGATTGACGATGAATGAGGAGCCGGTTCAAAAAGCAAAAGTAACCGTAAAAAAAGAGGAAGAAATTGTCTCGGAATATGAAATTGAAACACTTCCCGTTAGAATCGGCCGAAAGAGTGATAATGACATTGTTTTGGACGAAAGAAATGTATCGCGTCAGCACGCTCAGATTGTGATGAAAGAGGGCCAGTATTTTCTGGAAGATGTGGGGAGCACGGGCGGAACAAAGGTGAATGATACAGCTGTCACGGAAAAGGATATTCATACAGGAGATGTGATTGCGATCGGTGATTTCCGGCTCACTTTTGATTCGGGGAATCCCGAAGACGAGCGGACCGTATTTGAAGAAGAGGCCACTGTACTTGAAGATGGTACCGAGCTTGATGAGGACCGCACCCGATTCTATGAAGAACCGGAAGCCAAATTGATCGTCGTCAAATCGGAAGGCCTTGAAGGAGAAATCATACTTGAAGAGGAAACTGTTATCGGCCGTGAAGAAGACGCCGATATTACGGTAGAAGACAACAGGTTGTCCAGAAAACATTGTAAAATCGTTCTCCAGGAAGGACAATACGTCATTACCGATCTGGGAAGTTCGAACGGGACTTTTGTGAATGGAGCAAAAATCTCCGAGAAAACACTGGAAAACGGAGATCAAATTCAGGCGGGTTCCAATATCTTCAAATTTCAGTTTGAGAAAAGCGGTGTTCCGGCAAAGAAAGGCAGAGCAGGTGTTTTCGTTAAAATATTAATAGGCATGGCCTGCCTCGTTGTTCTATCCTATGCTGTGTACCATTTTCTTTTTGCATCCCGAACACAAAAAGTCCAGACCGTAATGATGCAAAAATTATGGGAGCAAAGCACGCAGGCGCCTGTTCAGGGATCGCTCAGTCTCGGCGATCTGAACGGGGACGGTTTTGTGAATATGGCAGTGGCCGATGCGGGCGGAGCCATTTATGCCTTTGACGGCCGTCAGGGCGGTTTGATATGGAACACGGCTTTCAAAAGCGGCGGAGGTCCGATTTACGGTGCTCCTTTACTGGTCGATATCAACGAGAAAGACGGGGCACTCGATGTTGTTGTCGGTACGGCCCAAAAAGGTATTGTTGCGGTTGACGGCGGAACCATGCGTTCAATCTGGATCAACAATATTGGGGTCCCTGTTTCCTGTTCGCTGGCGGCAGATGATATCAATGATGATGGAATCAAAGATGTGTTTGCGGTAACCGAATCCGGAGTTGTTCTCTGTATCGACGGGCGTCAGGGCGGCATTGTCTGGAAATTCGATATCGGGACGGCCGCAAGGACTTCACCTGTTTTAGCCGATCTGAATGCAGACGGTGTGTCCGATGTGATTGTCGGTTCAAAGAATTGCAGACTTTACACATTGGATGGCAAAAACGGCCAGAAAATATGGGTGCATGTGGGAACCGAGGAACCTTCGACAGTCGCATGCGAAGATTTTAATCAGGATAAAATCCCGGATGTCGTTGTCGTTTTCCCGTCCCGGCTAATGGTTCTGGAGGGAAGCCGGGGTTCCCTGCTCTGGGATTGGCGCCTACCGGATTCTGCGCTGCCGACTGCCAATGATCCCTTTAAAACGCATCCTCCGGCCATCGGAGATTTGAACGGAGATAAAGTGCCTGAAATTGTTTTGACCACATCGGGCGGACACGTTTATGCTATCGATGGCGCCGGCAAGGGGACACGGTACCTCTGGGATTTTGGATTAACTCCCGCTCAAAAAACCGGACCTTCTCTCGCAGATTTAAATGCCAACGGCATGTTGGATGTTGCCATTGGAGACGAGGAAGGCAATTTGATTTTTATAGAAGGTATGAACGGGCACATGCTCAGTCAATTGAATGTGGCCGGGGCCATCACTGCTCCGCCTGTGATCGGAGATTTCACAGGGGATGGAACCCTTGATGTCGGTGTCGGAACCGGAAATAAAAAAGTTGTTGTTGTTCGAACGCAAACACCGATAAAGAAAGGCCGGATTGTCTGGGCTTCGTTTGGAGCCAATGAAAAAAACAGCGGAAGTATTAGATAAACCTCCAGTAAATTTCCTTAAAAAATAGGAAGTCGGTCAGGGGAGAATTGGTCTGTCAATTCTCCCCTGTGCCATCAATACAGGGAGAATCAGCTTGAACCCAATCAAGTTTCGTATCCAGTGTTTCGGGATCTCTGACAAAGGAAGAAAAAGAGCTCAAAACGAGGACCGTTTTGTCTGTGATCCGGAGAAAGGAATATTTTTAGTCGCAGACGGCATGGGCGGTGAAAAATACGGAGAAGTGGCGAGCCGGTTTACTGCCGACACGTTTGTTCAATCTATCACTCCCTTTGTTATCGATGAAGATGCCACGCTTCCATTCGAATCGGGGAATGACGGGGATTATTTTTTACGTGCTCTTCAACATGCTGTCGAAGGAGCCCATCAGACCGTTGTCGCATTTGCAGCGGAACATCCGTCCCATCAGGGAATGGGCTCCACTCTGACGGCGGCCGTCTGCCGATCCGATACTCTTTATATCGCACATGTCGGGGATACCCGGCTCTATCGTTTGAGGGAAAACGAATTCCGGCAATTGACGGAAGACCATTCCAAAGTGCAGGAAATGGTTAAGAAGAAATTGATCAAACCGGAAGAGGCGAGAAATCATCCCCAGAAGAATGTGATCACCCAATGTATCGGTCGTAAGAAAAATCCTAAACCCGATTTGTTTCTTGAATTGATCGAAGAAAATGATCTCTATCTCCTCTGCAGTGACGGATTGACGGACATGCTTGAAGACGAGAATATCAGGAACCTTCTGCTTCAATCCAAAACTCCGGAAAGATCTGGGCAAACTCTTGTCGATCAGGCCAATCTCTTCGGCGGGAAAGATAATATTACGGTAGTAATTTTTCAATTTTGCCCCTTGGAAATCAGCTCCTGATTATTTACTTTAGACTGTATTCGTGAATTTAAGAATATTTATATTTGCTAGGTCTTTGATAAAATGAATCAGAATAGTAAATATCTTCATTGTGTATTCTATTTTATATGCCACTTTTTAGAAAAAAGTGGCGCAAAAAACCTTCGGCAAACGAAAAATCTCCTAAAAATGCCGGTTCGTTCACTGAAGGAATTGAACTCTTCCCGCTCAATCAATTATATTTATAAAGTATTGAAGCGGGATTCAAACAGCAATTCCTTCCCGTTCCGTTATAACGGAACGGACGTGAACTCATCGTCATTTTCCCGGACGGAGATTTTTCGAATGCCGCGAAAGGAACAATTTTTCCCGGCCTTTTTGCGGCCAGGAGATTCTAATATTTTCAAGATTACTGCTTAGGGGTGGGCATCATCCCGAAATTTCGGGATGGCGAAGGGGAAAGGTTGGGTGGATACATTTTTGGCCTTCTGTCATTAATAGTTTGTACAAACTCAGGCATTGCAAAAAGGCCGATTCTTTTGTCTTCAACAAGTTTGTTATACTATAAATTGATCCCGCATTGCGGGAGTACTTTTCTTTAAAGAAAAGTACGGAATGTAATTTGAATAAAATAGGAAAACTAAAGGATTTATCGATTATTGAATGATGTTAATAGTATATTCATAAGCTGAATTATATTTCTAAGAATACTTGTTCTCATTATGCAATCCCAAAAAAAGAAAAAAATCGGAAAATATGAGATCGAGAGACAGATCGGAAAGGGCAGTGCGGCAACCATCTATCTGGCCAAACAGGATCTGCTCGGCAGGCGGCTGATTGTCAAGGAATTGCTTCCGCAGTATGCTTCCAACGAGAAAATCATTACCCGGTTTCAGAGGGAGGCCAAAGGTGTTTCCCGTCTGACCCATGATACCATCGTGCATGTTTATGACTACTGGGCACGCGGTCAGTCTTACTACATTGCGATGGAATACGTTTCGGGTAAAAACCTCCGCGATATTCTGGCAGCAGACCATTTCCTTCCGGTGCATATCGCAGCAATGATCGTCTACCATATCTGCCGCGGTCTGGGGTATGCGCATGAAAACGGTATCGTACACCGTGATCTCAAACCGCCGAACATCATGATTTCGGAGATCGGGCAGGTCAAGATTCTTGATTTTGGCATCGCCCATTTCACACACGATGACAACATCACTTCCCTCGGCGCTGTGATCGGCACGTACAATTATATGTCTCCGGAACAGGCGCTCGGGAAGAAAGTCACGCCTGCTTCGGATATTTTTTCCCTGGGTGTTCTTTTTTATGAATTGCTGACAGGATTCAAACCGTTTATTAAAGATAATAAAGGTGAAGTTCTTGAAAAGATCATACATAAAGGATTTCGTCCGCCGAGGAAACTCAATCCGGCCATTCCAAAATCTTTTGAGCGGATCATTAAAAAATGTCTGCGGAAGAAAGAACGGCGGAGATTTCAGAGCACACGCGTTATTCAGAAAAGACTGGAAAACTATTTACGCAATTATTCGCTCGACCATCAGGCAGTATTAAAAAAGTACCTTGAGAATCTGACTCCAAGAATACTGGGGAAAAACTGGCCCCCGGGATACTGGAGAAGGGTCCGATACCGTCTGACCCATCAAAAATTTCGAACTTATTTTTACTGGTTTGTCAGTATCTGTATTATACTGGCTGTGGAGTACGGCCTCAATCAGAAAGGAATCACTCCGAAAAGACAGTGGGATGCAACATATAGGTTTGGTTCGGGACTGGTTCAGCGTATCCTCCACGAAAAAAAAGCGCCTGTTTTACCCCTCCAGGAAAATGTTTTATTAAAGAAAGAACCTATTGAAGTTCAATCGGCATCGGATTCCAGTGCGGCGGATGAATTGATTACCGGGGAAAAACCGCCGGAATCTTCTCAATAATCCGATTCACTTAGCAACCATTCTTTTTTAAATGCTTCTTTTTATCTGACATTCGATCTTGATAAATTCATTTCAATCCCTTATATTGTGAAGTTATTTTTCAGGCTATTCGGAAAGGATATCCGGTTTTGAAACGCATTCCCATTTTTGTTCTCAATGCCATTGCTTTTATTTTTATTCTGTTCGGCCTTCATACATTACTCACATCGGAAAGTGCGGAAATTCCAAAAAATGTCATTATTATGATCAGCGACGGATGCGGGTACAATCATATCGATGCCGCCAATATGTATCAATATGGGAAAACAGGTGTTCAGGCTTTTGAAAAATTTCCAGTGCGTTATGCGATGAGTACCTATTCCGAAGATGGCGAAGGATATGATCCTGATCAGGCGTGGAAGCAATTTGATTATGTAAAAAAGAAATTCACCGATTCGGCCGCGGCGATCACAGCCATTTCGACCGGTGTGAAGACCCGTAATGAAGTAGTCGGCATGGATAAACAATATCAATCATTGGAACATATTTTTGAACGTGGCAAGAGTCTCGGAAAATCCACCGGCGTTGTTACTTCCGTGCGTCTCTGCGACGCAACGCCGGCTGGAATGGTAACGCATAATGAGTACCGGAAGAATTATTTGGAAATTTCAAAAGAGATGATCCTAAACAGTCCACTCGAAGTGATCATGGGATGCGGGCATCCCTGTTATGATGATAACGGCAATTCTGTCGATTCTTCATTTTATGAATTTAAATATGTTGGGGGAAAGGGTACCTGGGAAGGCCTGATTCACGGAGACATAAAAAATGATTCGGATGGAGACGGCCTGCCCGATCCCTGGCATTTTATCGAAGACCGCTCCGAGTTTCAGAA
>CAZTZL010000018.1:27770-39020 GCA_964617625.1 uncultured bacterium | reverse complement strand
CAGATCGATTTTCATAACGCCGTAAATGCTGTGATCGCATGGGTAGAGAAACAAAGCAGCTGGGATGAAACCCTGTTGATCGTTACTGCCGACCATGAATGCGGATATTTGACCGGCCCGGGTTCCGGATCGAAACATGCATCGGGGGAAGAAACAACCATTCCTGTCTGGAATCCTTTGAAAAACAATGGCAGGGGGAAGCTGCCGGGGATGGAGTGGCATTCGACAAAACATACCAACAGTCTGGTTCCATTTTTTGCAAAAGGGATCGGCTGTGAACTGTTCCAAAAGTATGCGAATCGTAAAGACCCGATACGGGGAAAATTTATCGACAATACGGATATTGCCAGGATTCTTTTTTCATTTTTCAAAAAAATCCATTCTCAACAAAGTCCATAAGCCGACTACTTTAAATCTCTATCTCTTTCCTCCAAAGAATTTGATATTGGATTTTTTTAGTTTTATATTTATCTTAATGTTTTAAAAGGTTATCACCGATATTATTTTCATAGGTGCATTTATGATTACCATTCTAAAAAGAATCGGACAGGTTATCGCCGGATTTTTTCTGCTGCTGTTTTTTCTCATCGGACTGCAGTATGCGCTGTGCCCGGTTTATCGTTTTCCGGAACCGCGGCCGTTTTTCGGGGAAGCGTGGTACAATCCCTATCAAATTATACACAAAAATTGGTATAAGGCCAATTTTCAGGTGCAGTCCAACTGCTGGCTGGGAATCACAGACGGCAAAGATCAAACCGAGGATGTTTATCAGGTTTATAAAGAACTCAAATACGATGTGATCACGATTTCGGATTATCAGTATATCAATCCGTTCAAGGGATTGAATGTGGATTTCATTCCGGTTTATGAGCATGGATATAATATTAAAAAACGACATCAGGTGCTGATCGGCGCCAGACGCGTGGAATGGCGGGATTATGTCTTTGGACAAAACCTTAACCACAAGCAGCACATGATCGATATGCTGAAAAGAAGCAGCCGTCTGGTTGTTATTGCCCATCCGAATTTTATGCACGGTTACATACCGGCCGATATGGCTTATTTGACAGGTTACAACGGCATTGAGGCGATCAATCATTATCGGAAATCGATACCCGTCTGGGACGCCGCCCTTTCGGCAGGACGCGCCGGCTGGATTTACGGGGATGACGATTCACACAAGATTCACGATCCCGCGCAAACCGGCGTTTGCTGGACGATGATTAATTCGGAGTCCATGGATCAGGAATCGATCCTGGAAGCATTGGAACAGGGGCGGATGTTTGCGGTTCAGGGGATGCATGCTCTCAACCGGATCAAGCTAATCCGCTTTCAAGTCGGGAATGAGCGGCTCGTGATCGAATGGGAAGGCCCGGCAGGTGAGATTCGTTTTATCGGCCAGAATGGCACACTCATTCAAACCAATTCGAACTGCAATAAAGCGGACATTTCTCTTTTACCGGAGTACACCTACGTGCGCGCCGAAATACGTGTCCAGGATTGTGAGGTCTATTTGAATCCGATTGTACGATACGATGGAAATACTTTATTGCAGCCCAAGGCCGAAGTTGATGTTTTAAAAACCTGGCTTCAAAGAAGTTTGATTTTTCTGGGGGCAATGCTTTTATGTTTTACCGTTTTCCGCTTGCGAAAATCAAAAAAGTAAAAATCCTTTTGAAATAATCAAATAATCAGTTAAATTTGATTGCAACAGCAAGTTTTCTCACTCTTAATAAATAGATCAAAAAACAAATGGCCAGATCGAATGAAAAACGTTATATTCTGATCCTCATTCTTATGACGCTGTTGTATGTTTTGCCGGGCGTGTTTTCACCGCGCGATTTCTGGGTTGAAGATGAAGCGCGTTACGCGGAAGTGCTCCGTGAGATGGTTCACGGAGGAGAGTGGATCGTACCCCATTTGAACGGGACTTTTTATCCGGACAAACCTCCGCTCTATTTCTGGCTCTGCGCCGCTGCAGCTTTAATTATCGGTAAAATCACGCCTGCCGGATGTATGTTCATCACACTGCTCAGCGCTCTGGGTACAGTGATTGTGACCTGTTTTTTCGGTGCACTTCTTTTTAATCGGCGATCCGGATTTCTCGGGGCACTTATTCTTTTGCCGACTTTACTCTTTTTGGGATGTGCCCAGATTGTCCGGATGGATATGCTCCTGACATTCTTCTGTACTGCTGCCATTTATTTCTTTTATCTGGGTTATCAAAATCGTAAGAATTCATACTACACTCTGTTTTACATTTTTACTGCGCTTGCGGTTTTGACGAAGGGGCCTTTCGGATTTTCTTTTTCGTTCCTGCCCGCTGTGATTTTTCTTATCCAAAAAAGGGCTTGGCGAACATTGCGGCAGTTCATTTTTCACCGGGGTTTTCTTTTGTTTTTTCTCATTTCAGGAGGTTGGCTGGTTCTATCCTGGGTGACAGGGCACTCGGATTTTGTCCGCAGTCTGTTTTTCGAGCAGATCGCGGGCCGCGCCGTGAAAGCTTTCAGCCACAGGGAACCTGTTTATTTTTATCTCATTCTGCTGCCGTTTGTCTTTTTACCATGGACAGGCTTTCTGATTCGCGCAGTCCGGGATCTCCGGAATAAATCCTCGGAAGGAGCCTGGCTGTTATTCTGGTGGTTTATCGCTGGTTTTGTTGTTATTTCTGCAGTGAGCGGAAAACTTTTTATTTATCTGCTTCCCTTGATCCCACCGGTGACGATGATTACAGGGCGTTTTTTTGACCGCCTGCTTTCGGATAAAACACTGCTGAACCGATCGTTTCAGATCGAAGGGATCGTCGCAGTTTCTTTCACTTTCGGCCTGTTCGGAATCGTGCCATTTTTTGCCCGGTATTTTCCATCCATGCAAGAGACCCATTTTGGACTGTTGTCCGTGATATTTCTTCCGCTGTTTGCTGGCGGAATCGTTCTCAGTTTGGTGAAAAAGGCGCGCTGGCTGTTTGTTCTTCTTCTTGCGGGGATGTGGCTTTTTTCAAGTGTTGCCATGCTTGATCTGGTGCCGCAGATCAACGATCTGGTCTCGGCCCGGCAGATCGGCGAGTCCATCGTTCAATACACAAATCAGGGTAATCTTATAGCGACGTTTCAGGTTCGCAGGGGGATTCTCAATTTCTATGCGGATCAGATTATTCCCGAATTGAATGCCGTGGATCTCGCCAGTTATTTCACCGAATCGAACCGCGTTCTCATCATGAAAGAGAATGAATACAAGAAACAAATGGACCAATTCAGTCAGGATATCCGAATTGTATCGCAGTATGAGATTTCGAACGAACATTACGTGGTTCTTATCCCCCAGGAAACGGATGCAATATGAAGATGTGGCTTGTATTGGGTTTTTTTGCACAGGCGCTTTTTACAACGCGATTCCTCGTACAATGGATCGCTTCGGAAAAACAAAAGCAGAGTGTGGTTCCGATTTATTTCTGGTACATCAGTCTGGCCGGCGGGTTTCTTCTTCTTACCTATGCAATTCATATCAAGGATCCGGTTTTTATTGCGGGACAGTCGGCAGGTGTGTTTATCTATGTAAGAAATTTAATGCTCATTTATAAACAAAAAAAGAAGGCATCGAAGGAGACGTCCCTTCAAAACGGTCAAAAAGGGATACCGGGGAAATAATGTATCAGGAGAGAGCCTATCGTGAATATTCTATTGTCGTTCCGGTTTTTAATGAGCGGGATAATTTACTTCCGCTGAGGGACAATATTATCGATGTTATGAGTTCGATCAGCGATGATTACGAAGTAATTCTTGTCGACGACGGAAGCACGGACGGCAGCCGTGAAATGATCCGCCGAATCTGTACTGAAAATCGGGAATTCCGGTTTGTGTTTTTTGACGGCAATTATGGACAGACCTCGGCGTTTGACGCGGGATTCAAGACTGCTATCGGAGATGCAGTCATTACGATGGATGCGGATTTGCAGGTCAATGCGCGCGATATTCCGCTTTTACTGGAACATCTCGGTCCCTACGATGCGGTAGTGGGATATAGGGAAAAACGGAATGATAACTGGCTCAAGCGGATCTCTTCCCGAATTGCCAATGAAATAAGGAACCGGCTGACCGGCGAGAATATCCGGGACGTGGGATGTCCGCTCAAGGTGATCAAACGAAAAGCGCTCCAGAATATCAAACTTTACAAAGGAATGCACCGTTTTTTCCCGACACTGCTTAAATTTGAAGGATACAAAGTATTCGAGGTGCCTGTTCATCACTATCCAAGAATTCATGGAAAATCCAAGTATAATGTCCGAAACCGGGTTTTCAGAGCGCTGCGCGATCTTTTTGCCGTTCGCTGGATGAAGAGCCGGACTCTGCGGTATCGGATCGTCGAAGAAAAGAAATAACGGGCAAATTTTATTTGTCCAATAAAAAGGACTTGAAGTTTTCCCAAATTCGTTTTTTGTTTCATCACCGGTTGACAGATTTTTATCCCGAAAAATCGGGATAGTCATTTACATAAGGAGTTTTGTTTTTGGATTTTCAGCAGCTCATTCGGGAAATTGATTCGGGCCAAACCGCGCCGATATATTTCTTGTTTGGCGATGAGGTTTATTTTATCGATGCGTTTGTCAAAAAGGTTATTGATATCTGCACCGATCCGGCCACCCGGCCATTCAATTGCGACGTGCTGATGAGTGAACAGGTCGATGGAGATTCAGTCGTTACGATGGCATCTTCTTTTCCCATGATGGCGGAGAAGCGGGTCGTTATTCTTAAATCCATTCAAAAGCTGACTTCTTCCGATCGAAAGCGACTTTTGGCTTACGCAGAGGATCCTTTAAAATCAACCTGCCTGGTGCTGACTGCGAATGATATCGACCGGCGAAACCGTTTTTACAGTACATTGATTCAGAAAAGCCAATGGGCGGAATGCAAACCGCTTTACACAAATCAGGCGGTGGACTGGATCATCGGGAACCTGCGCAAGCGGAATATCTCGATATCCCATGAAGGAGCAACCTATTTGGCAGAACAGGTGGGAACGTCTCTGTGGCATCTTCATAACGAAATCGAAAAATTGCTTGCCTGTAACTGGGGGAAGAAAGCACTCGGTATGGATGAAGTGACTGGATTGATTGGATCTTCCCGTCAGTACAATTCGTGGGAACTGGTGGATGCGGTCGGGAAAAGAGAGTTAGGTCCCGCCATGCGTATACTGAAGCATATCTTGGAGGGAGGTCAATCTCCAGTCGGATTGATCGTGAGCCTGAGCCAGAGAATGTCTCTGCTCATGAAAATTCAGAGTTTGCTCAACCAGGGAATGAACAGGTCAGACATTATCAAAACGTTATCGCTTCGTCCGTATTTTGCCGATCTTTATCTGAATCAGGCACGCCGGTTTTCCATGCAGGAACTGGAGTCTGCCCAAAGCGTACTTTTATCGGCCGATGCGGCGATTAAGACAGGGATTCAGAAACCGGTTATGGCCATGACGTTACTTATTTATGCAATTATTCGTCATCCTGCAACACGGGTATATAACGAGTTACTTTCTGCCGGATGAAGAAAATGCGGAACTTTTAGAGGTCAGGTTTGTTAGATAAATCGAAAACAGATGTTCAACAGGCAGAGAATCGATCTTCTCCTACAGATGAAGAGTTGATTGCCCGCTTTCAAAACGGAGATGTCTATGCCTTTGAACAAATCGTTCATCGTTATAAAAATCCCCTGATTAACTTTGTATATCATTTCTTGGGGGATCGGATAGATGCGGAAGATGTTGTTCAGGAGACTTTTCTTCGTGTATTTAGAAACAAACATCTCTATCGTAATATTGCCAAATTCTCGACCTGGATATACACCATCGCTGGCAATCTGGCAAAAACAGAACTTCGTAGAAGACGGAGGAGAAAATTATTGTCCCTGAGCCAAATGGGATATGAAGACAAAGAGTATGAACTTCCGGATCCTTTTGCCTCAACGGATCGTATAGTAAATACAAGGATGAATGAAAAAGAGATCCATGATGAAATCAACGCTTTGCCTGTCAAATTCAAAGAAGTAGTTGTGCTAAGAGATATTAAGGAGTTCTCTTATGAAGAGATCAGTAAAATATTGAAAATCCCGATCGGGACGGTGAAGTCGAGAGTCAACAGAGGTCGTTTGAGATTACAGAAAAAATTACAACATCTCCTGGATAAATAAGACGGAGTAGTGCTTATGCCCCCTTGTAAAAAGTTTCGAAAAAGCCTGTTCAAATTCATTGATGATGAGCTCGATGTACTTCAAAAGAAGCTTGTTGAACAGCATTTGAAAGAATGTCTGAATTGTAAGGGATTTTTAAACCAAATTCGTTCGATGCAATCCCGGATTAAAAATCTTTCAAACATCCAGGCATCTGAAAATTTTCATATCCTTTTAAGAGAGCGCATCCGTCGGGAAATGGCTGGGAAACGAGAATTTGTTCCCCGTACATACGGATTTTCTCTCCGATGGATTCCGGCAGCGGGATTGGTGGTTTTGATGGTTATTTCAGGTTTCTGGATGATCGATAAAAAGACCACAGTCTTGAATAAAAGCATTATCGCCGAAGCAACAAAACCTTCTCCTGTTTCTTCTTCCGGTTCTCAATTCAACGGGCAAGTCGATTATGTCATAGACGATTACCCGGCTCCTTCTTCGGTTTCTATTTCCCGTGATGACAGGAAGCCGTCTTCTGCAGCCGTTGATACTGTCTATCTGCCACAGGAGAATAATGGTGTTCAGGCATTTCTGACACCCGTCGATTTTTAACAAAAGTGCATCATCTATGCGGGCAGGCTATTTCATTTTCTCGACTATTTATGTGCTGAATTTATTTCAGCCCGTTCTTGCTCAAAATTCACCCCGTTCACGCTCTCATCCGATCTGGGATATGGCAAAGCAAATACAGGAAGCCAAAGCTTCGGTCGTGAGAGTTCACGCTTTTTATTCAGTTGAGGAATATCGGAAAAGCCGTGCCGGCACAGGATTTATATATAATGAACATGGATTCTTGGTGACCCGCGATAATTGTGTCTTGGGATCGGACAGTATTGTTGTCTCACTTTCCGATGGGCGCGAAAGTCCTGCCTGGATCGTCTATTGTGATGAAGGCACTGAGCTGGCTTTATTAAAGATACCTCTGGAAGGATTGACCCCGATGACCATGGGCAATTCCACCGAACTAAGTGAAAATATGTCGCTCGCTTTGCTTGGAAATTCTCTCGGTTTTTTCCCGTCGCTTACTCTGGTCAAATTTTTGGGAGTCAATCCCGATGGCACGCTTAAACTTTCCGCGCTGGTTCCTCCCGGTAATTGCGGAAGTCCTCTGTTTAACCAGAGTGGGGAGAATGTCGGTATTTTTATGGGACGCATCTGCCGGAAGCATCAAACAGAGGATAAGGATGCCACGGATGTTGGTCTGCCCATTGAACGAGTCCGATGTATAATGGATTCTGTCCTGAGTAGTTACGATGATCAAAAAGGATGGATCGGCGTTTCCGTTGTTAATGTTATAGAAAAGGACGAAAACAAAGGCGTTCAAGTTGTCCGCCTTGTTCCGGGTGGGCCTGCTGCTCAAGCCGATATTTGCGTTGGGGACATTATCGTCGAGTTTGAGGGAAGACAGGTGCAGGATGCTCAGGAACTGGCACAGTGGGTCCAACAAACTTCTCCCAATCAACACGTTAAAGTTTTAATTCGGAAAGATAACGCGCTTTTCAAGAAAAATATTGAGATCCATCCGGAACCGTGGGTGCCGAGGAAATTTTATCCGGGCAAGCCATAACATTATCAAATAAAAACAATACCAACCATCAATCCCCGTACAGAAAATTTATTACGGGGTTTTTTATTGACTTTCGTTCCTTTTTTCTTAAATTATATGGAATTCATTTTAATCCTGCCAGAAGCGGACAAGGATTTAATTCTCCGCTACTGGGGATTTTCAATGTTTTTGTCTTTGATACTCCGCTGCTTACAGTGGAGTAGTTCATTCCGCCGGATGGCACGAGAGGTGTTTCATTTCCTGTAACTTGCACCGAATCGGTTGATTGGCTTTGGGAATAAGGAGAACATTTGGCAGTCCTTCCCGGAAACAAATGGATGCCTTGGGGATTTTTAATGCTTCTTATTTTTGTGGCAGTCGGTTTTTTTCTGCCGGTATCGAGAAGCGGATTGTGGGGATTTCTTTTTAAGGGTCTCCTTTTTGTGCTGGTTTTATTTTTGTTCTATGGCATATGGTCTCATGCGGGAGTGGAAAAAACCATTATCGATGAGACTCAGCCATCGGAAGAGGATTCTTCTGAAGAAGAGGAAACCGCTTCTGAAATGGGAGATCAGTGGAAAGGATTTGGAAAAGCTTTTCACTGGTACTGTCAGGAATTCATCAGCGTGGTCAGGGGCGCTCTGGCTGCATCGTGTGCGGCCCTGTATCTTCAGCGGGACGGAGATACGCTGGAATTCCAGACAGGGGAATCCCATTATGGAAAAATCGATCGCAAAGTTGCCATTCAAAAAGGTGGATTGATTTATCAGGTTGCCAAATCCGGTTCCCGGTTTATCAACAATGAACTGCCAGCGGGAGTGAGTATGGCCGGTATGAGCGGACCCGATATCCATTCGTTTGTCGGGATTCCTCTTATCTGGAATGATAAGATCTTGGGTGTTCTGAGTGCAGGCAGTGAAGCTGCCGATAATTTTAGCGAGGATGATGCGGGCCTCTTGTCCCGATGCGGCCGATTGATCACACAGGTGATGATTGTTTATCATCAAGGGCTCAGGTGGGAAAGGGATCAGAAGCTCTATCGTGTTCACATGGATCTTATTCGATCACTGGAAACCGTGAATGATCAAGAAGAGGCGATTTCATGTTTTGTCCAGCATATTAAAGGTCTGTTTCATTTCGACCGGTTTACGCTCTGTATCACAGAAGGGGATAAAGGAAATATCCGTTATGTTTTCGGCCAGATCGATAATATGGACCGGGGGACCCGCTTCCCGTTGGATGAGGGCATTAATGGATGGATTTTAAAAAGAAATAGTCCCATCGTGATCGAAGATATGGAAAAAGGCAATTATCCAAGGCCCCGATATTTTCAAAATGAAAGTACGAATCATGGTTTACGTTCATTTCTGGGGATTCCCCTTGGAACACTTGAAGACGCGTGGGGATGTATCAGTTTGGAAAGCAGGGAAGTAGCAAAATATGGTGAAAGCGGAAAAGAGATACTTGGTGTCACGTCTCTTCTTTTACAGTCCGTATTGGAGAAGATTCGCCTGAGCAAACAGTTGGAATCACTGAGCAGGGATGGCAAATCATCCCAGTCAGCAAAGTTTCAAATCGAATAAATTATTTGGAGGATATTCAATGGCAAAAATTCAGAGTTTTGCAGACAAAATGTCGAAAGATAAGAGTGCTTTTCTCAAACGCTGTCCGAAGTGCGGGGAAACAATCATGACCGTCAAACTGGTTGCTTCGGAGTTATCTGAAAAGACAAATGCGTACCGGTTTATGCAGAGTTTTGTGGGTGTCTGCAAATGCAATGAAAATAATATAATGGAACCGATTGTCAGAGGCCAAACGCCCAAGGTCGAACTGATTCAGTCCGGCGGTGTCGAACCGGATGTAAAAGTTCAGCCGGAAGAAGCCAAACCATCTGAAACTGTCGATCAAGAACCGGCTGCCGTAGATCAACCGGAAGAAGTTAAAGCACCTGAATCAGGCGGCGCGGAACCAAAAGCAGAAGGCTGAACGGATGAAACCGGACCGTCTGAATCTGGCGACAAGGAATCCTGATAAAATCAAAGAGATCCGGGTGATATTGAATAATCCGCGATGGGATCTGGTTTCATTGCTCGATTTCCCGGAGATGGGTGAGATTATCGAGGATGGAGATACACTGGAAGCCAATGCGCTGAAAAAAGCGAAAGAATCGTTCCAGTGGACACAAATTCCATCCATAGCAGATGATACGGGTCTGGAAGTAGATTATCTCAATGGCGCGCCGGGTGTCTGGTCAAGCCGGTTTGCCGGAGAGGATGCCAGTTACAGCGACAATTGTGAAAAGCTGTTGAGATTGATGAAAGGCGTTCCTGCAGAAGAACGCGGTGCGCGGTTCCGCTGTGTGGTGGCTTATGCGGATTCGGATGAAGAATTTACTGTGGAAGGAATCTGCGAAGGTGTGATTCTGGATGCGTGTCGGGGAGAAGGCGGATTCGGTTACGATCCGCTGTTTTATCTGCCGGAGATCGGGAAGACCTTCGCGGAACTCGGTACCGAAGCAAAGAACCGGATCAGTCACCGTGGGATTGCTTTTAGAAAAATGGCAGAGAAATTAAAGGAGAAATTTTTTCCCAAGATTCAGGAAAACGTTTAATTTTTATTATATTCGGGGCGTAGCGCAGCCCGGCTAGCGCACCTGCTTTGGGAGCAGGGGGTCGTGAGTTCAAATCTCACCGCCCCGACAAATGATGAATCATATCTGCCTTTCAGGGAGCTTCAAGCGCCCTGGAAGGTTTTTTTATGTTGTTCTGTTCCAGTTGAATTTTTCTTGATTTGTGTGAAAAATGACGTTATTTTTAGATAGAGATTTTGTCCGTTCGTAAAATACATCTCATATACGATATATTTCCATCGCCAATAAGATACTTGACATGGATGTTCTGGAGGATCAAATACATTTAAAATCAAAGAGGAAAGGAGGGCTGAATAATGAAATGGATTATTCTGATTTTAATGTTATTCCCATTTTGTTATATTTGTGCCCAGACAGATTCATCCTCTACCTCAACTTCCGGATATACAAATTTAGTCGGTCCTAGACTGGGTGTCACACTTGTCACTGGAAAAGCCGCTGATAAATTGCAGGACGAGTTAGATGCTGGACCCTTTATTACGCAATTTGGCTGGCAATGGGAGACTCGATTTTTTACAGTAGAAGGCGGCACAACCTGTGTCACTGAAATGGTGCTGCTGGTTGGTGGTATGGAGCAGGGCATATTCCTTCCCAGTTTAAGTATGCTGGTTGGTATCCGTTCCCCTGATGGCGTTGAATTTGGTCTTGGCCCCAATGTCTCCCTGGCTGGAGCAGGATATGTTATCGCCTGCGGAGTAACGACAAAAAGTGGGAAACTGAATATTCCGTTGAACTTTTCTATTGCCATGAGTAAGAAAAGTGTCCGTTTGAGTGTATTGTTTGGTTTCAATGCAGCGAAGAAGAAATGAAAGCAGTCGGATGAGTTGAAGCTTTTCCTT